>DMNP01000030.1 GCA_003452695.1 Eggerthellaceae bacterium | reverse complement strand
AATTGCACGTTATGCGCGGTTTTTTACCTCTCTGGAAATCCGCTACCTGGGGAAACGCCGCTAAGCACCGTGAAAAACCGCGCATTCCGCGCAATCTGATGCAGCTCGAGGCCGAAAATGCATCAAATTGCACGTTATGCGCGGTTCGGCACGTCGGCAGAACGTTGCCGCGCCTGCCTGCCCGCGCCGCCGGCCCTGTCCGCAAAAGACGGCCCGAGCCCCTACGCCCGCCCGAGCCCCTACGCTCGTCGCCCACGCCGCCGGCCGGGCCGTGGAACGTGGGCTGTGGGCGGCGACGCGCCCGCCCCCTTTGATGCGGTTGTGTTAAAGATGGCCGTTTCGGGCGGCGGCAGAGCTTGGGCGCGTACAATGCGAACAAAGGGATTCGGGCGTGAAGGTGGTTTCATGATAGACGTATTGGCGTATTCGGGGCTTATCCGCAATCATGTCGAACTTGCAGCAGAGCTGGGCGTAGACACGCAGGGCTGCACGCGCGACGAACGCGAGCGCGCGCTTGTCGCCGCAGCGTGGAAACGGTGGGGCGTCATGATGGGCGCCCACATAAACGGCCAGTTCGGATTCGCGCTGTACGATTCCGATGTCGACGAGCTGTTCTGCGCGCGCGACCCGCTCGGCGCCGAGCCGTTCTTCTACTATCCCCAGGCCGACGGGCGCGTGTTGTTCGCCTCGCAGATAAAGGACCTGTTCGACCTGCCGGGCTTCCAATTGGGCCTGAACCGCGACCTGGTGCAGTTCTATCTGGGATTCACCTACGTACCGGGCGAAGACACGCTGTTCAAGGGGGTGTACAAGCTAGAGCCGGGCGGGTACCTGCGTGCGAACGCCCAGGGCCTTCACCTGGGGCGCTACTACAACCTGGCCTTCGAGCCCGACGACACGAAGACGCTGGACGAATGGGCCGACGAGATATCCGACGCCATGGACGCCAGCTTGCGCGACATCTGCGAAGCGGACGACCAGCCAGATAGCTTCCTGTCGGGCGGCGTGGATTCGTCCTACATCCTGGCCAAGAGCCGCGCCACCCGCGGTTTCTGCGTGGCCTATGCCGACCAGAAGGCCAGCGAGGAAGCCGACGCCCGCGCCACCGCGCAGCACCTGGGCCGCGACTTCCAGCCAATAGAAGTAACCGCGCAGGACTTCTTCGACAACGTGGACGAGTTCCTGCGCGCCTACGAACAGCCGTCGGCCGACGTGGCGGGGCTGGCGCTGTATGCCGCCTGCAAGAAGATTGCCAAGACGTCCACGCTGTGCTTCTCGGGCGAAGGCGCCGACGAGTTCTTCGCGGGCTACGGCGTGTACGACCGCGCGAAGCGTCCGCACTTCGGTCCCGACCCGGTGTACTACGGCACCACCTACATCATGAACGACGCCGAGCAGCGCCGCTACCTGAAGCAGTTCTACACCGACCGCTCCGCGCGCGACTTCATGAAGCAGCGTGCGATGGGCTCGGAGGGCTACGACCCGCTGGCGCGAATGCTCTACGTGGACCTGCGCAGCTATTTCGAGGGAAGCATCCTGTTCAATTCGTCCAGCATCGTGCGCGGCACGGGCCTGGACATCCGCATGCCCTATTGCGACCTGCGCATCTTCGACATCGCACGGCGCATGCCATCGCGTTTCAAGGCCGGACGCGACGGCAACAAGCTGGCCCTGCGAGCCGCCGCCGCCCGCGTGCTGCCCCACGAGGTGGCCTATCGCAAGAAGCTCGGTTTCCCCGTGCCCATCAACGGCTGGCTGAAGGACCCCGTCATCAGCGCCGAAATCCGCCGCGCCTTCGAAAGCCAGGTCGCGGCCGAGTTCTTCAACGTGAACGAAATCGGCGCCCTGCTGGACGCCTTCCTGGGCCAGAAGCCCCGTGTGGCGCATCCCGTGTGGTTCCCGCGCCACACCGCGCTGCTCTGGCGCCATGTGTGGGCCATCTACCTGTTCATCCGCTGGTACGAGTTGTTCTTCGAATAGAACGTCCCCAATGATGCGATGCTGTTACCTGTGCGCTTCACCGGCGTGTATACTGTGTTCTTCGACAGCTGGCGAGGGCGGGGCGCGAAAAGCGGGCAACATCCTCGGTTCCCATGGTCGCCCGTTGTCGCATGCGAAGGGGAGGGCGTTATGACCACGAAGATTTCGATGAAGGCGCGGATGTGGATGCTGGTCGTCGCGCTAGCGTGCGCGTTCGGATTTGCGGGCGTGCAGTCGGCGGAAGCGGCGCAGGCGCAGATGCAGGCGCAGGGAATGCCGGAAGCGCGGCAGGACCTGACCGCCCATGCTGCCTTCGACCTGCAGCCTGCGGCGGAGAAAACGGTCGTAGTCGACAAGTACGTCACGGCAGCCGACGCCGAATTTATCCAGGCCAAGGGCATAAGCTGGGTCTACGACATCGGCAACCTGGCCACGAACTACTACGCCACCGACGACCGCATCCGCATCACGGCCACATCCGGCAGCGGCGCGGTGGACTTCAAGCCGCTGAAAGGCCAGGAGGGGCGTTTCACCATAACGGCCAAGCGTCCGGGGCTGGTGAAGGTAACCTGCACGGAATCGTGGAAGGAAACCGACGAGACCTGGGACGAGGAAGCGCAGGACTGGGTTGAAACCACGCGGAAGAAAACGGCAACGACCTCCTTCAAGATAAAAGTGGTCGGCCTGAAGAACCTGTCGGGCGCCCAGGAGAAAACCCGCCCGGCCAGCGTCAACTGGGCGAACTTCACCTTCAAGCTGAAGGGCCTGCCCAAGGACGCCTCCGTGGAATACGTAAGCGATTCCAACAAGAACGGCTGGTCGCGCATAGCGCAGACGGGCACGGGCAAGGTAACCTTCTACGTGATGGGCGCGGGCACGCACCGCATAAAGGTGAAAGTGCTCGGCAAGACCATCACGTGCAAGGCCACGTTGCGCCAGCTTTCCCTGAAGCGGACGGCCGAGACGCGCATGACCGGCTCCATCGTAAGCTGCGCCGGGCACAAAAGCCAGCTGGGCGTGGCGCTGACCGGCGTGAAGGCCCCCAAGGCGCAGTGGTCGTCCTCGAACGCGGCCGTGGCCCGGGTGAACAAGAAGGGCCTGGTCGTCGGCAGGGCGCCGGGCCGCTGCTACATAAAGGCAAAATGCGGCGGCGCCACGGTAAGGATGCTCGTGGAAGTTACGTCGCCCGCCGCGTTCCAGGCGGTGCGCAACGGATTCGCCGACATGAACACCGCTATCGTCTACAGCCAGCCCAACCGCATGGCGGCCGGCTACCGCGACTGCAGCGCCTTCGTGTCGCGCTGCTACTGGGATTCGTCGCAGGGCCGCCATATCTTTGCCATCGGCGGCGATGTTGCCAAGTACTGGGCCTATACGGCCGCCGGCCAGGCGCAATGGCTGGAAGGCCAGGGCAAGCGCGTGGCGTACGGCGCGTGCTCGCCGGTGAAGCTGCGCCCCGGCGACACCATCTACTACGAAACCGACTATGCGGGCAAGGACGCCAGCCAGTGGCGCTACATCGACCACGCGGCCCTGTACGTGGGCAACGGCTATGCCCTGAACACCGGCGGCTACGGCGGCAAGGGCTCCGTGGGCCTGCGCTATTACCGCGCCGGCGACCCCAGCGTGAAGTTCATCGGTCGTCCCTGCCCGTAGCGGCTTTGAATAAAGCGACCTGGCAGTACTATTCAGGCGGCTGCCCGCCGAAGGCGCCGGTAAGCTTGCACGCGCGTGGACTATTGAAGGCGACGGCGGATTAACCGGGCAGTGTGAGCTGTAACGATTGGGGAGACTCCCCAATCTTGCGCCAAAGGTTGAGGAGGCTCCTTAACCTTTCACCTGGTATACTTATGCGTCGTTTGGGCGGCATGTGCGGCATGTGCGGCCCAACGCAGGGGGAAGGTCGAGCGGATCCGAGAGAACATGACGCGTCCATTGCGAACCGATAGGAGTCGGCTCAGGCGAAGGTGCATGCGCGGGCGCGGGGCGCCCGGGGATGCCAACACGCGCGGGCGCAGGGCGCTCTGGTCTGCGCATGCGTTGTTCGTGGTGCTGCTCGCGGGCATCTGGGCGTGCGTTCCCACGTCGGCGGCGCATGCCTACGTGGACCCGTCGGTCATGACCTACACCATCCAGGCCGTGGCGGGCGTGGCCGTGGCGCTGTCGGCCGTGGCGGGCGTGGCGTTCCGGCGAACGCGCCACCTGGTCTATCGGCTGCTCGGCGTGGACGAGGATGCAGGCAAGCTGGCGGAGCCTGCCGTGCAGCGCATCGACCCGCACGCGCCCGATGCCGCCGCGCGCCGCCAAAGCGCCCGCGAAACCGCCAGCCGCCTGCAATGCGAAAACGCCCTGCGCACCGACACACGCGCCCCCCGTAACCTTACCTGGCCCAAACGTTTTTCGTTTGCGCTGGTCATGTGTCTGTTCATGGCTTTCATCGTGTTCATAGCGCCCGCGTTGGAAATCTTCGGCGCGAATGGCGACAGCCTGGTGTTCCCGCTTCCCGTGGTGTGGTGGGTGCCGCCGCTGTTCTGCGTGCCCATTGCCATCGGCGTGGCAGCGCTGCTGGCGTGCGTGCGCGGCCGGGCCTTCTACTACGCGCTGGGCGTGGTGTTCCTGATAACGCTGGCCGCATACGTGCAATCGCTGTTCCTGAACCAGGGCATGATGCCCGCCGACGGCGGCTACGTGGGCTGGAACGAGCCCTATTTCATCGTGCGCAAGGTGGTGTCGGGCATCGTGTGGGCGGCTATCATCGTCGTGCCGCTGGCGCTGCTGCGCTTCAACTTCCATGGTTCGCTGAAGGCGGCGTGCGCGCTTGCCTGCGCCATCATGGTCGTGCAGGGCGTGGGCGTGGCCAGCGTTGCCCTGGATGCGTCCAAGACCTCCCAGGCGGACAGCGCGCGGCCCTACGTCACCCAAGGCGGGCTGCTGTCCGTTTCGCCCGAAAGCAACGTCATCGTGTTCGTGCTGGACACCTACGACACGGCGCTGCTGCAGGCCATCCTGCAGCAAGACCCCGGCTTCCTGGCAGACTTCGAGGATTTCACCTATTTCCCCGACAGCGTGGGCACGATGATCCCCACGGCCAACGCCGTTCCCAACCTGCTTACCGGCCTGAAGCCGAAACCAGGCCAGGACCTGGGGGAGTACCGCCGCGATAAGTACGCCAAGAGCCGTTTCCTGGGCGATATCGCTGCGCAGGGCTATTCAGTGGGCCTGTACTCCGATTCGCTGATGATGGATTTCGCGAACCCCGCCGACCGCGCGGCGGCCGACCTTACGATGAACGTGCATCCCGTAAGCCATGCGCCCATCGACGTGTGGCGCACGTTCCTGGTAATGGAGCAGTGCGCGCTGTACCGCGAGGCGCCATGGTTGCTGAAAGAGCCGTTCTGGTACTACACGAGCAACCTGAACAACCGCATGATAGCCGATGCGCACGACGGCGATTTGGGCGATTCGCTGTACGAGCTGGACGATGCGGCCATCCTGGACCTTCTGCACACGCGCGGCCTTTCGGCCGACGATGTGGAAGGCGCGGGCGCGTTTCGCTTCATCCACCTGTTCGGCCCGCACTTCCCCTATTCGGTGGACGAGCAGGGCCACGACGTGGGCACGAACCATTCCGACCAGCTGGCCCAGGCGAGAGGTTCCATGCACGTGGTGGCGGAGTACCTGGCGCAGCTGAAGGCGCTCGGGCTGTACGACCAGGCCACGATTATCGTCACGGCCGACCATGGCGTGTGGTACATAACCGACGACCCGCCCCGCGCGCCCATCAGCCCCATCATGCTGGCGAAGCCCGCGCGCACCGCGCCCGCAGGCGTTGACGAGCCCGCAGGTGCCCCCGAGTCCGCAGGCGCTGGCGAGCCCGCAGGTGCCGCCGCGCCCGCCGAGTCCACCGCGCCTGCCACTGCCGCGCCCGCCACCGCTGGCGCTGACGAGCCCGCCG
>DMNP01000034.1 GCA_003452695.1 Eggerthellaceae bacterium | reverse complement strand
AGCCGAAGCCAAGCCCGAATCCCCCCTCTGCACCCCCGCGCCTCCCGGCGGGCCGCGGGCGGGCGACGGGCGGGCGGGCCGGGGCCGGGCGAGCTCCGATTGTGTCTAGACCTGCGTCGATAAGGCTAAGCTTTCAGGGGTGCGCCTCAGCGCTTCTGGTCCGGAATGATTTGTTCGTCTAGTGCTGGGCGGGTTCCTGCGCGATGCGGGTAAGGGACACCAGGCGCTCGCCAAGGCCGCACTGCTGCAACAGCACGTCGGGGCGCAGCGAACCGGTGGGCTTCGCCTCCAAGGTGAACACGGCCCGGTCGCCCGCGCAGGCGATTCCATCCACGAGGAAATCGGCCACGCGCAGCACCTTCTCCTTGCGCTTGCGCACGACGGTAACGGTTTCGGGAACCCGGATGGCATCCAGGGCGCCATCGAAGCGGGCCTCGTAGGTGGAAAACGGGAAGGCCACGCTGGCCGCGGGGGCCGATGGCTCGATGTAGGCGCATTCGCGCACCATCAGGTCGGGCACGCTGGCGCACTGCAGGGCCCGAAGCGTCGTTTCGGCGGGCACGTAGCGGGTGAGCTGCACGTCGAACACCTCGCAGGTCGACCCCACGCCGACGGGCAGCGCCGCGCCGAAGGCTATCTTCATATGCGGCGAGAAACCCTGGCTAACGGCAAAGGGCAATTGCGCGCGCCGCACGGTGCGCTCTAGCGTATGGGCCACCTCCAGGTGGGACAGCATGCACAGGCGCCCGGTTTCGCCATAGGTGCAGCGCAGGCGAAACAGGCGGGGGGCGTTGGGATCAGTCATCTGCGCCACCGGCTTTCGCGTTGCCCGCCGCCACGAACGCATCCGCAGCCATGGCGCGCGGCTGCGCCAGCACGTTGCCCGTGCCCAGGTTCATGCACACGCCGCAGGCGGAGCAGCGGTCGAACGTGCAGTCGGGCGTCGTGCGGCCCTCCTGGGCCAGCGCGCGCTCCCGCGCGAGCCAGCGCACCGAGGCGCCGCAGCTTATATGGTCCCAGGGCATGACGGAGCCGACCGGATAGCTTGCCTGGGCCGCATGCTGCACGTCGAAGCCCAAATCGGCTGCAGCAGAACGCCAGGCGTCTTCGCGGAAGCATTCCGACCAGGCGTCGAAGCGCGCACCGCGCCGCCAGGCCTCCTCCACCACGGCAGCCGCCTCGCGGCCCGAACGGCTCATCACCGCTTCGACGAAGCTCGTCTTCGGGTCGTGCCAGCTAACGGTTATGGCGCGGTACTTCACCGAGCGCCGCAGCAAGTTCACCCGGCGCAGCGCCTCTTCGGGCGGGATTTGACCATCCCATTGGAAGGGGGTGTGCGCCTTGGGCACGAACAACGCGACCGAAGCCGAAATTTGGATGGAGCCCTTCTGGTCCTTGGGGACCAGATTGCGGGCGCGCTCGTAGGTTCGCTGCAGCAAGCTGGCGATGCCGAGCACGTCGTCGTCGGTTTCGGTTGGAAGCCCGATCATGAAGTACAGCTTGCAACGCCTCCAGCCCGCCGCGAAAGCGGCGTCTACGGCCCCGAACAGGTCGTCTTCGGTAACGTTCTTGTTTATTACATCGCGCAGACGCTGCGTGCCGGCCTCGGGCGCAAAGGTAAGTCCCCCCTTCTTCTGGCCTGCCACCAGGCCGGCCATGCCCACGCCGAACGAATCGAGACGCTGCGAGGGCAGCGACACGCGCACGCCCGTTCCCGCGAACTCGTCATTCAGCCGCTTCAGCACCGATGCTATCTGCGAATGGTCGGTGGAGGAAAGCGAGGTAAGGCTTACCTCGTCGTAGCCCGTTTCGGCAAGGCCGCGCTTCACGGCGGCCACGATGTTATCGGCGCTGCGTTCGCGCACGGGCCGGTACATCATCCCGGCCTGGCAGAAGCGGCATCCGCGGGCGCACCCGCGCAACACTTCCACGTTCAGGCGGTCGTGAACCGCCTCGGCGAAGGGGACTATGCACGGCTCCCACGCCGAGCTGGTGGCAAAGCCGTCGTAAAGCTGCTTTTCCACCACCGTGGGCAGGCCCGGTTGAAGGGGGTCTATCCACGAACCGGCTTCCTGCGCCTCGTCGGGCGTGCGCCACCGGTACAACGAGGGCACGTACCAACCGGGCAAGCCGGCCAGGGCGCGCAGAACCTCGCCGCGCGAAGCGCCGCGTGCACGCTGGCTGCGCACGAGCTCCAGCCCCTCGGGCAGCGACCGTTCACCCTCCCCGATGTTCACGGCGTCGAGGAACGGGGCGTAGGGTTCGGGGTTGAACGCGCACGGACCGCCCGCCACCACGATGGGATCGCCTTCGGCACGGTCGGCGCTGCGCACGGCGATGCCCGACAAATCCAGCGCTTCCAGCACGTTGGTGGCCGCCAGTTCGTGCGGCAGCGTTATGCCGATAACGTCGAAGGAGGCAAGCGGGGCGCAGCCTTCGATGGAAAACATCGGAAGCCCCGCGGCGCGCAGCGCGTCGCACATGTCCGGCGCCGGCAGGAACCCGCGCTCGGCCGCCATGCCGGGACGCGCGTTCACGGCGTTCACCAGGATGCGGACCGCCTGGTTTGCCTGCCCCAGCTCGTAGGTGTCGGGGTACACCATGCAGAAGCGGAACGAGGCGTCGGGGCGGTGCACGCTGCCCCATTCGCTGTCGATATAGCGCGAGGGCCGCTCTGCGCGCGCGACAAGGGAACTGACCTGCGGCCAGATGCTTTCATAAGGCACCATGGCGGGCCTAGTCGGCTTGTTTCGCAGGCTGTTCCCTGGACACGCCCACCATCGTTTCCAGCGCCTTGTTCACAACGGGCGCGACCTTCGCCACCTTGTCGGAAACCGCAGGCGCGTATTCGGAAACGATGCCCTTCGCTTTCGCGGCCAGCCCCGTGCCCTTTTCGCCCAGGCTCGACGCAGCGGAAACGACGCCCGTAACGTTCTGGCCGCCCTCGAAGTACTCGACTATCGCATAGCCCAGAATCGACGTGCCGCCGTAGGCGATGACACCCCGGATGGCGAAGCCCAGCACGGGCACGAATTCCAGGAGATGCCGCGCAAGCGTGCGGCACAGATACGCGCCGCCGACGACCGCCGCAAGCTCCTTCAGGCGCTCGAAGCCCATTTCCTGGCCGTATGCAGCCGCAATCTGCAGCACCATCTTGGCCTGGTTCAGCGTTATCAGCGGCAGGTCGGCGCCGGGGATAAGCGGCACCACGCCGATGCCCGCGTTCTGGATGGACGTGAGCTGGACGGTTTCCGCGGCAAGCGGGCGGCGCATGAACGGGAAGGCCAGGGCCAGGGCCAATCGTTTTTCACGGCACGTCGTGACCACCCATGCTCCCATGCGCTCGTCCAACGAAGCCGCAGCGGAATCGTCCAAGGCAACGGGCTCGGAGGATTCGTCTGCCCCCTGCGGGGCAAGCGTATCGCCCTCGGGGATTGCATGGCCGTTGGTCATCGCCAGGTGGTTCACCAGCATCGGCTGGGTCGTCACGATCATGACCGGCACGCCCACCGCGCGCAGCGCAGCAGCGGCGGCGCCAATGGCCTGCGAGCCGCCGGCCACGATGATGGCCATATCGTCTTCGGGATGCGGCTCGAACGTGCTGTCCAGATAGGACAAGGTCATGCGCACCGTGGGCAGCACGGACGCAAAGCGGCTGCGCACGTGGGCCACCACGTCTGCCGGAGCCTTGTTGTCCACATACACGCTTACCGACACCTCGGTCGTCTGCGCGGCCTGGATGTCGGTTACCTCGGCCACGAGAGCTGTCACATCAACGGGAAGTTGCATATGCCGCCTTCTTCGCATTCTCCTTGCCGCGGGCCCAGACCGAACTCATCAGCCCGAGCAACGCGAAATTTACCACCATAAACGACGACCCGTAGCTCATGAAGGGCAACGGGATGCCGGTAATTGGCATGAGCCCGCACGTCATGCCGATGTTCTCGAGTATCTGAAACAGCCACATGCCAATGATGCACATGACGATGAGCAGACCGAACATGTCGCTCGACGCGCTTGCTATGCGGAATCCTAGTATAACGAGAGCAATGTAGAGAACCAACAGAACCATTACACCGAAAAAACCAAGCTCTTCGGCCAGCACGCAGAAGATGAAATCGGTGGGCGCCTCGGGCAAGATGCCCAGCGCATGCTGCGAGCCCTGCATGTATCCCTGGCCGAACAGCCCGCCCGACCCGATGGCTATCATGGCCTGCTGCAAGTTGTAGCCCTCGTCGGAAAGGTCGGTGGAGCCCTGGTTCATGAACACGAGCAGGCGGTTTCGCTGGTACTGTTTCAGCAACTTGTATTCGCCGCTCGTGGCCAACAGCAATTCGTCCAGCGCGAACACGGCCGCCACCAGCGCCACGCCCACCCCCAAGGTGACGAGCAGGTATTTCGGGCGCGCACCGCCCACCACCAGCGCCATGGCGCCGATGAACAGGTACACCAGCCCCGTTCCCAGGTCGGGTTGGGTCATGATGCACGCGAAGGGCACGAGCATGAGCCCGACCGCTTTCAGGTATTCGCGCAGGTCGTTCAGGCGTCCCTGATACTTCGCCATGACCGAGGCGTCCAGCAGGATTACCGTGATCTTGGCGAATTCGCCGGGCTGCAACTGGGGCAAGGGCCCGATTTTCACCCACGACGTGGCGCCCATCGTGGTAACGCCCACGACGGGCAGATGGGGCGACAGGATGAGCACGACGTTCACGATGAGGAACAGCATCGTGTAGCCCGACAGGCGCCGGTAGTCCAGCAGCCACAGCGCCGCCATGGCAACGACGCCGACCGCCACGCCCACCAGCTGCTGCGTGAAGTTGTAGTCTTCGTCCGCGCTGACCGCCGAATACACAATGACCAGGCCATAAGCCACCAAGAGCGCGATGACCAGCAAAAAGGGAACGTTCAATGCGGGCAAGCTGCGCGAACGCCGGGCAGGCGCGCCTGCCGACGACGTGGGGGCCGTGTTCAAGTTGGATAGTTCTGGCACCGCCGCCGCTCCTTCCCTAGTCCGAGCGCGCCGTCGAGCCGAAGTTCACTTCGACCGACTTGCCGTTCGATCCCGCGATACGGCCCACTTCCGTTAACTCGCCCGCTTCGTAGGCCAAAAGCGCGCCCATCACGTTCGCGCCGACGGGGCCTGCGGCCTCTGCGCCGCCGCCGCCCTGCTCGATGCAGGTGGACACCACGTACTTCGGCTTGTCTTGGGGATAATAGCAGACAAACCACGCCACGTCGCCCTTGCCCGCAACCTCGCCGGTACCCGTCTTGCTGGATACCGTGGTCGCATCGATGCCCCACTCGGACAAGGCCGCCGCCACCTTGTTCGCATCGGCTGCGACGAGCTTCAGCGCCTCGCGCACGATCTTGTAGTTCTTCTCGTCCACGTTGGGCTGCGCCACCTCTTCGGATTCGAAGGTGACCACCGCATCGCCGACCGAGTTGTGCACTTCCTTCAGCACATGCGGGCGCATGATCTTGCCCGTTGCCACCGCGCCGTAGCCCACGGCGTTCTGCAGCGGGGTTATCAGGCAGTCGCCCTGGCCGATGACCAAGTTGGTCAGATCGCCGCCGTACCATTGGCCCTCGGTCGGCACGTCGCTCCAATGCTGGGCCTTCCATTCCGGCGTGGGAATGCGTCCCGCCTCTTCGCCCGAAAGGTCGATGCCCGTCTCGCGGCCGAAGCCGAATTCGGCTATCTCCTCCTGCAGCGCCGTATCGCTGATAGAACCGCCCTGGCTCTTGCCCGCCAGGAAGAAGTCCTTCGCTATCTCGTAGAAGACGACGTCGCACGACACGCGGATGCCGTCGTTCAGGTTCAGGTTGCCATGGCCCGAAAGCAGCCAGCAGTTCTGCACGTCGCCCGTGCCGAAGCCGTCCCACGACCCCCCGCAGCTCCACTCCTTCTTGGCGTCGGCAAACCCGTATTTCAGACCCGCCAGGCTGGTGAACGCCTTATAGGTGGAAGCAGCCGGGTACGTGCCCGACACCGCGCGGTTCAAAAGCGGATAGTACGACTCCGCCGTTGA
>DMNP01000238.1 GCA_003452695.1 Eggerthellaceae bacterium | reverse complement strand
GGTCGTCCTCCGGATCGGTGGACATCAGGTTCTCCTTCGACGGATCGAAACTGGACGATACGGCGCTCGTGGCATTCGAGCGACTGGCCTACGAGAACACGCCCGATGTTCCCCTTGCGGTTCACGAGGACATAGCAGACGAAGGGCAGACGGTACGTTATCCCCCCGCACCGGACGAGCCGACTCCGCCCACGCCCGACAAGCCGATTTCGCCCATTCCCCCGACCGAGCCGACGGCGCCGATACCAACGCAGATTACGACCATCGGCAAGAACGCGGCATCGACGATAGCGCGCACCGGCGATTTCCTTGCCGCGCACTGGGTGCCCATCGTCGCCGGAATTGCCCTTGCCTCCGCCACTGCGGCAGCCATCGCCCTTGCAAAGCGCCGAAAGCGCAATTGACGTAGGTGCGCAACGAGAACGGCGCGGAAACGCAATGGTTTCCGCGCCGTGGGCGCAGGGTGGAAGCGTATAAGCCACCCTGCTCGATTCGGGTTCAATAGCGATGGCCAGGACCCGCCTAGACAAGCTTTGCGTACTTGCGCTTGCCCACCTGGATGGTGGCACCCTGCAGGACGGCAGGTTCCACGTTATAGGCCTTGGCGGGCACCGCATCGCCGTTGATCTTCACGCCGCCGCCGTCGATCAGGCGCCGCGCTTCACCGATGCTCGGCGCCAAACCGGCATCTGCTATGAGCTTGGCAAGATAGACCTTACCCTGGTCGTTAGGCATGAGGTCTGCAGCGAACTCGGGAATGTCGTCGGGAATTTCGTGCTGCTTGAACACCAGGTCGAACTGGGCTTCTGCTTCGGCGGCCTGCGATTCGTCGTAGTATGTGGCCACGATGTTGCGCGCAAGCGAGCGCTTCACCTTGTTGGGGTGCAGCTCGTCTGCGGCAAGGCCTTTCTCGATGGCGTCGATTTCGTCGACGGGAACACTGGATGCCAGGCGGAAGTACTTGACCATAATCTCGTCGGGTATGGACATGACCTTGCCGAACATGTCGGCGGGCTCGTCGGTAACGCCGATGTAGTTGCCATAGCTCTTCGACATCTTCTGCACGCCATCGGTGCCCTCGAGCAGGGGCAGCGTCAGGCACACCTGCGGTTCCATGCCCATCTTCTCCATAAGCTCGCGTCCTGCCAACAGGTTGAACAGCTGGTCGGACCCGCCTAGTTCCACATCGGCTTCGATGCACACGGAGTCGTAGGCCTGCATGATGGGGTACAGGAATTCGTGGACGCTGATGGGCTGGTTGTTGGTGTAACGGTTATGGAAATCGTCGCGTTCGAGAATGCGGGCAACCGTGAACTTGCTCGTAAGCCCCAGCAGGTCTTCCAGCGTGAGCGGCATGAGCCATTCGGAGTTGTAGCGCAAGGTGGTCTTGTCGGGATCGAGCACCTTGAAGGCCTGGTCCACATAGGTTTGCGCATTGTGCTTTATCTGCTCGGCGGTAAGCTGGGGGCGCGTGGAATTGCGCCCCGACGGATCGCCGATAAGCGCCGTGCCATCGCCGATGATGAGCGTTACCCGATGACCGAGGTCCTGGAATTGCCGCAGCTTGCGCAACGGAACCGCGTGGCCTATGTGGATATCGGGAGCCGTGGGGTCCACGCCGAGCTTTATATTAAGCGGCTGGTTGCGCTTCAGTTTTTCCAGGAGCGCGCTTTCTGGAACGATGCGGTCGGCACCGCTTGCTATGATATGAAGCTGTTCTTCTGCAGAGAGCATGGCATGCCTTTCTTTTGGTAATTCGTCGTAATGCGCGATTCTATCACGATACTCCCCGAAACAGGTGTCCCGTGGTCGTGTTCGGGCGTTTCGCAACAGCGCGATGCTCGGACATCGCCAAGTTGCGGGCCCGCAAGGCGCGACCCACCGCATCGGAAGCGGACTTGCGGTCCATAAGGGTGGTGTCCACCATAATGGCCGAAATGCCGATGTCGAGCAAATCGGGCAGAACCGCCATCGCGTCCAGCTCTATGCCGTTGTACAGATGGCTGCGCCCGAACATGTCGGTGTAAACGGGAAAATCGAAACCCTTCCTGTCGACCAGCTTGTGTGCCACCGAACGTCGATCGCAGGCCTCGCACACTTGAGCACAGGGCCCCTGGCTCATGAGCAGGCAATGTTCGGTTATCATGAGCTCCTGCGCACCGGAAACCGCCAGACCGAGAGGCACGGGCGACACGGCCGCCAGCTCGGCTATTTGCCCGAGCGTCAGCTCGGGGGAAAGCCACACGCGGCGAACTCCCATATCCGCAAGCACCCGAAGCGACTCCGCATTCGTTACCGGCACATGGGGGCCGACTTCAACGAACGCACCCACGGCGCAGGCCCGCACGGCTCCGGCGAGGCTGTCGACGAACACGCGCTTGCCCTCGCGCACATAATCCCACAGATCGAAGCGCGCTTGCAGTTCCCGCGTGCCATCCACGGGGTCGTGGTCTACGGCGGGAACGGCCATGACGCACTGCTTGGGATAGCCGGCCTGCTCGGCAGTGGCCTGCCGGACCCCCGCCACCTGCGCTTGGCCACGCCTGAAGTTCAACAGGGGAACGTATATGAAATCGGCACCCGCCCGCTTAGCCGCACGCGCACATCCGGGATTGGTCGCCCACGCAACGAGCTCGCATTCCCGCGCCGGCTGCAGGCCATTCGGCTTGTTCTCCGAAGCTCGCGCCAGCACGCATCCCTCATCCCTTTCGCGATACGGCGCCAACATGGCCTCTTGCAATGCGTCGAGCGCCTCCGCGCGCAAGCGATGCAGCTGGGAAAACCCGATGCCCACGTTGTCGTCCAAGACGACTTCGAGCCCTTCGGCGGCAGCTGCGCCATCCAGGACGAAGGGCGTTGCGCCCAGACGGTCCACGTGGCTGCGCACGTCCTGCGCCGACACCGCCTTCGTGCGCGCCTGCTCGACGATGGGACCCCGGGCTTCGCCAGTCGCATACGACGCGCCTTCTCCCGCCTCGAACATAATGCGCGCGGGCCGCCCCAAGACCAGCTCCACGCGTCCGCGCACGGGCACGCGCGGGGCCTGCGGCTCGTCCACGTATGCCGCCGCCGCATTGCGCACGCGAAACACCCGGTCGCCCTTGCCCGTGCGTTGCTCGACATGAATGCGCGCGACTTCTCCCGCCGCGACGCCAGCCCCGTTCAGTGTTGCCGTGAAATGGCCTCGATTCGTCCAGAATTCAAGCACGTCGTCTGCATGCAAATCGCATTCTGCGACGACTTCGGCAACGCCGTCGGCCGTCCGCACAACGCGCCCGACGAACACGCCGCGGTTATTCGGCCTGCCATAGCTCATGATGTCGTTACCGCGGTTTCCCGTGAGATACGCGGTCGTGAACCCGCGCGAAAACGCCTCGGCCAAACGGGACCGATGCTCGTCGGTCGCAGGCAGCCGGCTGTCCAGCACCTCGCGATAGATGCCGACCACCTCGTGCACGTAGTCGGCCGATTTCATGCGGCCCTCCACCTTCAGCGAGGCGGCGCCGGCACGCTGCAGCTGGTCGAGCATATCCACCGTGCACAGGTCGCGCGGCGACAAAAGATGCTCGCCTTCGGAAGGCAAGGCTCCTTGCATGTCCTCGCGGTGCAACTCGTAGGGAAGACGGCATGCCTGGGCACAAAGCCCGCGGTTCGCCGACCGCCCTCCGATAAGGGAAGACATAAGGCACTGTCCCGAATAGCACACGCACAACGCGCCATGGGCGAACACTTCGACCTGCATGCCGAAATCGCCCGCCAATGCGGACAGCTCGCCGATTTCTGCAAGCGAAAGCTCGCGCGCCAAGGTAACGCGGCGCGCGCCCAGCCGGGCCGCCAATTCGATGCCGGCTGCATTGTGGATGTTCATCTGCGTGGATATATGCAAGTGAGCCTGCGGAAGAACGCGCCCGAGCTTCGCGGCCAGACCAACATCCTGCACGATGAAGGCATCGGCCCCCGCCGCATGCGCCTTGCAAGCCAGCTCCACCGCATTGTCCAGCTCGTTCGGCAGTATCTCGACGTTCAGCGTTACATATATCTTCACGCCCCGCAGGTGCGCATAGTCGCATGCCTCGCCAAACGCGTCCACCGTGAAGTTATCGGCGTTCCTTCGCGCATTGAACTCGTTTAAACCCAGGTACACGGCATCGGCGCCGGCAGACACCGCCGCACGCAGGCACTCCGCATTTCCCGCAGGCGCCAATAACTCCATCGAACACTCCTCGCTCGCTTTGGCAACGCGCACGCCATAGCCGCCCACAGCCTCGGCCGCCTGCCGCGGATGCGGCGGCGAGCGCCGGGCGCGGCACCGCCGGCTGCGGGGAGAGGGGTGAGGGCGATTCTGCAGGCACATTTCCTGAAAAATACTAAAGCGAAGCCGAAGCCAAGCCCGAATCCCCTCTCCCCGCAGCCGGCGGTGC
>DMNP01000253.1 GCA_003452695.1 Eggerthellaceae bacterium | reverse complement strand
ATCCGGAGGACGAC
The DNA here is from genome assembly GCA_003452695.1 of Eggerthellaceae bacterium. Taxonomy (GTDB): domain Bacteria; phylum Actinomycetota; class Coriobacteriia; order Coriobacteriales; family Eggerthellaceae; genus UBA9715. Next base: position 4,798 of record DMNP01000253.1, on the reverse strand, counting down.
CGCGCCGTGAAAGTCTTCGTCGCGGTGGGGTTCGTTCCGTCTGCCGCTTCGAACGGCTTGCCCGTTGCCTTGTCGTACAGCGTGCCCGTTACGCTATAGCGCCCGCCGGGTTCCAGTCCTTCGAAGGCAACGGTGTCTATGATTACGGTCTTCTTGGCAGCCGTTCCCTCGTGCGTTTTCGTCTTTCCGTCGATCGCCGTCGTTCCAATGCGGGCTATCCATACGGTCTGCTCCTCGTCTTCGATGTCCTCGTGCTCGGCAATCAGGTTTCCGTTTGCATCGTAGAGCTTTTCGAAGGCAACCGTCGTCGTGCCGCCCAAGCTCGTTGCATCGAAGGTGAACGCGACCTCCACCGTGCCTTCCGCCGCCTCGGCGACGAAGGTCGCTTCGGCAACGATGGGCTTGCCATTCGCTTCCAGGGGTTTTCCCGTGGCCTTGTCCATTAGCGTGCCAACCACGCGGTAGGTTTGTCCCGGCTCCACCTTCGCATAGCGAACGGTATCGACGATGGTCAGCTCCTCCGATGCGGCCGCAGCGTGGTTGCCGCCCGATTGCGCAGATGTTCCCAGGTCCGAGAAGTCCACGGTTTGCCCGCGGTCGCTCGTGTCCTCATGGCTTGCAAGCGGCTCTTCTGCGCCTTCGCGGTACAGCCGCTCGAAAACGACCACGCTGCGTCCCGCCATCCCCGAAGCGTCCAAGTCGAAAGGAATCTCCACGCTTCCCTGCGTCGCTTCGGGAACGAAAGGCGTTTCGGCTTGCGCTATCGCCTCTCCCGTTTCGGCATCTATCAAAGTGCCGGCCATCACATACGCTGCTCCTGCTTGCACGCCTGCGTACGAAACGGTGTCGATTACCTGCGCCTGTTCGCGAGCCCGTCCAACATGGCTGCCCGTCTCGCCATCGCGGGCCGTCGTGCCTATCGTCACGACGTTCACCGATTGGTTCTCGTCGGATATGTCGGCGTGCACGGCGTAGGTCTGGCCGATGGTCTTCAGCTCTTCGAACGCCACGATGATGCAGCCTGCGGCGGGCGTGAACGTAACGCTCACCTCCACGGTGCCATCGGGTTCGGTCGGCGTGAAGGTCGTCGTGGCCGTAACTTCTTGGCCAAAAGCGTCCAGCGCAATTCCCGCATCGCTTCCGTCTTCGGCCTTCACGTGCGCGGTCATGGTCATCTCGTAAGTCTTGTACGGCTGCAGTCCGCTATAGGCAACGGTGTCCACAAGGGTTACCGGCTCTAGCGTGGCAACTTCATGGTCGCCGTCGCGGGCGTCTGTCAGCGTGGTGCGGATTTCGGGCACGCGTATGCTCTGTCCTTCGTCTTCGGGGTCCTCGTGGGCTGCCACCAGGTCTCCCGATGCAGAATAGCAGCGCTCGAACGCAACCAGCTTCTTTCCGCCCATGCCGGTCGTGTCCACTTCGAAGACCACCTGGGCGCTTCCCGTTCCGGCGTTGACCGACGCCTGCGTGTTGGCCTGGGCTACCACGCCCTCGTAGGTGCCGTCTGCTGAATACAGGTGCAACGCGCCTTCGAACGTATAGGTGCCCGGATCCAAGTTCTCGTAGGAAATCGTGTCGACGAGCGTGTACACAACGCCTTCGGGCGCCAAGCGATTGCCCTGCATGTCGGCAAGCTGTGTTGCCATGTTCGGAGCGGCGTTGTCGTCGACCGTGCCGCGGTCTAGTTCGCGGCCATGCCGTGTAATCGTAACCTGAAAGCTGACCAGGTTCAGATCCTTGTTTCTGGAAACGGGGAGCTCCTGAACGGTGTATGTGTCGTAGGGCAGCGCGCCGAGGGTGTCGTCAACGGGCGCTCCCGTAGAAGAATCGCCATGGCCGTCGAACCAAATGCCCGCAGATGCGTCCAGCTTCTTCTCGTCCACCTTGTATGTGCCCCCCGCTCCAGAGCCCGCTTCGCTGCCCGACGATATGGCGGCATCGTTTGCGTTCGTCTTGTGGGAGTGCGCGTTCCAGCTCGAGGCGGTGGAAAGCATGCCGTTCTCGTCCGTCACCGCCACGTGCGCCTCGCCCGTCGATTGCGATGTTATAAGGAAGGGAATGCCGGCCAGCGCTTTCATGCCGGTGCCCTCCACTTTGTTGAAGCCGAAATCTCCGCGTTTTACCACGTCGGATAACTCGTACGTGCGCAGCTGGCTATCTGCGCGCACTTCGAACGTTTCCGTCCAGGTGGCGTTTATTAAATATCCGTCGGGAGGGGCCGTCTCGCGCACGGTGTAGGTGCCATAGGCCAGGGCCTTGCCCTCCCAGTCGCTCGGAATGGCCCAGCCGTTCAGGTCGGATCGGTCGGTCGAGGCGTAGCCGTTCTCGTCGCTTACGATGGTGCACACCACGCCGCCCGGCGCAACCGCCGCCCCTGTCTGGGGGGATACGACTGGCTTGGCCGAAGCGTTTGTTACTTCGAACATGGCGCCTGCCAGAACGGCGCCCCCCTGCTTCGCGCCGTTACGCGTGGCCGAGTCGTATTTGCGCAGCGCCAGATTGCCCCGCTGCACCGGGTCGGCCATCGTGTACGAAATGGCTTTCGTGCTGTTCTCGGTTATCTCGACGGTTTCCGACCACCCCTCGTTCAATCGGTATCCGTTCGGAGGCGCGCTTTCGCGGATGATGTAGGTGCCGTACGCCAGCGCCTTGTCGTTCCAGTCTGCAGGAATGCTCCAACCGTTAAGCTCCGAAGATCTGGTGGAAGCAGCTCCGTTTGCGTCGGACACGATGGTGCACACGATGCCGCCCGGTGCGACTTCCTTGCCCGTCTGGGGGGAAACGACGCTGTTTGCAGAGGCGTTCTCTATTTCAAACACCGTGCCTTTCAGTGTGGCGTCGCCCTGCGCGGCTCCACCCGGCATGTCGGCGTCGTCCTTGTCGATGGCGATGTTTCCGCGCTTCACCTCGTCGGGGTTTTCCAGCGTGTTGCCCTGGGCCGACTCGTTCAATATCTTCACTTCGGCGGTCTCGGAAGTTTCGTCGGTCTCGTTTTTCTGGATGCGCACGATGAACAGCGTGGGGTCGGTGTTTTGCGCGCCTTTCAGGCGATAGCCGTCTGGCTGTGCTGTTTCGCGTATCGTCAGCACGCCAAGAGGCAAAACGATGTCGCCCGCTTCGTTTCGATAGAAGGAGTCTCCCGATACGCGCATGTCCCTGCCTGCCGCAAGACTCGCATAACCTTGGCCGTCGGTTTGCATCACCCACGACCGGGTGGGCTTGTTCGGCAGGCCTTCGCCGCTCTTCTTCACCGACGATGGGTCTACTGCATAGTAATTAAAGGTGAACTGTGCGCCCGCCAAGCTCGCGTTGCCTTGGGGCACGCTTGCCCCGGTGGTCGCATCCACCTTTTGCACGCGTATGTCCGCCAGCGCAGATTGCGGCGTGTCCAGAAAGGTCAGGTCTTTCGCGGCGATCGTTTCGCCCGCTGTCACGGCAACGGTCTTGCGGCGCTCGGATGCTTTGCCGGGAAGCGCGAACCCTGCAGGCGGCTTCGTCTCGGATACGGTGTAGTTGCCAGCTGGCAGGTCGCCCGCCGAGGCCTTGCCGTCCTCATCGGTCGTCAACGTGGCTGCGAGCGCACCCGCGGCGTCCCTTACCTCGAAGACGGCGCCTTCCAGCGTGTAGTTCTCGTTGTTGTCGGACAGTGCTGCAGCTGCCGTTGCCTTGGCAAGTTCCAACCCACCCGTGCGAATGATGGAAAGCGTTATGATGCGCTGCGCCCCTGCCTGGTCGGAAACGTATGTTGCAGATGCGTTGTCGATTGAGGCATCGCCGCCCTGATACCCGTTGGCCTCGGAGAAGAATTGCTTTGCCGTGTCGTACAGCGAACGGGCGGGGGCGGGCTGGTTGTATTCGGTGGAAAGATGGCTGACGAATTCGTAGGACAAGTCGGGGTCGCCGTCCATCCACATTGCGATCTGGGTTGCTGCCTGGGCATCGTTTGCATTGAAGTTAGTGCCCGCGATTGTGGTCGAATTGGGATAGCCCTTGGCGAGCAGGTAGTTTTGCCGATTGGTTCCCCGTGTGCATCGGCTTATATCGTAGGTTCCCTTCGGGCTGTCGGACGCATGGGGGTCGTTGCAATACACCACGTATTCCTGTCCGTCTATAACAGCAGAATACTTTGCCGTGCCGTTCACGGGATAGAACAAATCGTTCGACCTCTTCACGGTGAAGCTCGTCGTGGCCGCATGCGCCTTCTCGGTATGCCCGGGCGCCATGCCCGGCATTAACGATAGTGCCAGGACCATCGAAAGAGCGACTTTCATGAGCACCGCACGCTTCTGCCCGGGCCCGAGGATCGGTGCAGGCGGCTTCCCCTTTCGTTTCAGTGCCAGTTGTTTGCGCGCGCTGCGCTTGTGCTGTGCGGTAGCTGCCATGGTTCACAAACTCCTTTCCGACGGATGTCCGTTGTGAACGGCAATTCTACCTGGGGTTATGCTTACAAGTCTCCGACCGTTGTTTCCTGTTTCGCCCGCTTTGAATCCGATTTTCGCCGTTGGAAGCTTACCTATATATGACAAGGATTCCGCGCGTGGCACTGCGCTTGTCGCATTCAAGGCGCTCGAATATGTGCGCGAACGATTAACTACTATATATATGTAGTCGCGAAAGCTCGTTTTCCGCGCAGTGGAAAACGAGCACAAACCAACGGCCGCGCTCGTGCATCAGTTGCAACGATGCACTATGGCCGAGCATCAACGCGGAGGGGGATTGGGGTGGAGCCCACAGGGGACACGCAGATTTCCGCGTCGATCCCCGAGTTTTGATGGCTTTGTGGAGACTCGCGCGCCCC
>DMNP01000297.1:1146-6617 GCA_003452695.1 Eggerthellaceae bacterium | reverse complement strand
AACCGGCGACCTCCGCCTTGAGAGAGAGTCCAAAGCTCAGGAACGGGCAGGAACATACAGGTACAAACGGACGTCTGAACTGGGATTATCGGGTACTTACGGAACTTGGCGGAATCGCGCGGAAACGCTCTTTTTTCGTCGGTTGTCCCGTCATTGTCCCGTCGTTAGGAGAGCTACTGCATAGCCTCAGACGGTTCCAAAGAACGACGCAAACATCTCTCCGTAAGTGCAAGACGGCATATCTGGAGCACTTTTCCAACGCCGTCGATTACTGTCGAAAAGAACAAGACTAGTGAAGGACGCGCATCATGATGAATCCTGTAGAAGAAGCCAAACAGTATGCACGCGAAACAATCCTAGAAACATGGCCTAACGTGAAAGAGACGGCTAAAGCAGCCCCAAATGCATACGAATACGACGCCATCCTCATCGACAACCAATCTTGCGAAATCGCATCAATCTCGATAATGCACGACCCTGAAGCGGGAACATTTTCCCTCATGGAAAACCCGAGACCCAAGATATGCCAGGCGTTTGCGAAACAACCGTCAACGATTCCCGTGTCATTTTCGGAAATCGACTGGGGCAAGCTTTACGAAAACCACGCCATCGCCTACCTGAGAGGCGACCTAGCCACAAGCTCTCCCCAATCGTATTCGCTCGAGGAAATGCAAGCGATTTGCGCCGATATGGAAGCCAGCACGGAAACGATTGACGCAGCAATGCGCGCTGATTTCGGGAGCCTGCCGCCTGGGCTCCGCGTGAAGTTCCTCGACATGCTCTGCGCCTCAGGCTGCATGACTCCCGAGATCTGGTGGGACGTGCTCGTTAGCGACAATCGCTCGCGTACTGACGCGGACTTCGCCATCTGATAGGGCAAGCAAACTCAAATCAGCAACGTCCTTTCGATAGTCTTATCGGGAGGACGTTGTGCATTTCAAGACTGCTCGCTTCACTCAAGCTCATATACATCAGTCAATTATGCATCGAAATTGACTGAACGAACATCGTACTTCAGTGAGCCAATAAGTACTTTCGCTTTGTGCTCGATTGGGGAGCAGTTGCTATTACGTCACCATTTGCGACAAGTGCAGTAACGTAATTCCGTGTGTTCTCGGGCTTTCTGCCAAGCGCCGTAGCTATTTCGTGAATGCCCATAGGCCGCTCTGAATCCAGCACGTCAAGTATGCGCCTGTACCACTCGTCGCGTGGCCATTTGGGCTGTCGCGCCAGCTCGACCTCGTCTTTCCCAGTCCATTTCAGAACCCCATCATCAACGAGACCCTGGAACGCCTCGCGGATCTCGTCCGAGTCGATACCAAGCTGTGCTCTGACAGACGCCACACTTGCATGCCCGTCGCGGCGAAGAATTACGGCAACTGCCTGCTCGTGAGACCCCAAGTCGTGCGAAACGGCCTTGCTGAGCCACTGCTTATTTTCGGCGATTTCTGTTCCACTCCTGCCGAGCACAACCTTGAAGCAATCAATTCCGGGGACGAACTTGGGTTCTGCAAGTGCACGAGACGCCATGGCGCTTTTCATGAGAGGAACGCCGCTGCCGTTGCCCTCGGTTGGAACACCGCTTCCTCCCGGCAAAGGGGTAAGCGACATGAGCTTCATGAGCGCAGCGTTGCGGCAAACCGACGTGCCGTCGCCGATGTTTTCCAACGTCTTTCCACCCCACAGGCCGCCAGGGTTGGTTATCTCGATTCGATCGGGGTAGATGTCGACCGACACCGACTGCCCCTCGAAATACTCTCCGTATTCACGATGGACTATCGCGTTTGCGAGCGCCTCGCGCAGCACTTCTTCCGGTATCTCGAGTTCGTCAACACGACCTGCTCCCCTTACGATCGAATAGGTTCTGAGGTTCTTCGTGATTGCATGATAAGCGTCATCGATAACCTCCCCAACAGGCCCTTCGCAAATCACGCGATCCAAAAAGCGCGTTGCTGCAGTCGGATCAGACTTCTGCACGCCTGGATGCACAGCCACATCCACGATGAGCTTCGGAAAGAACTGCTGGGGGTAGTTCCCGCACACGAGAAGCCCCGCAAGACATATGTCGCCGCTCTCGTCTGTGATGTTGAGGCGGGACATCTTGGCTGCTTTGGTTTTCGCGCCGCGCAGTGCCCGGGAATCCTTTTCGCGCTCAAGCAAACCGTCAACGATCTCTGGCAGCAAATCCTCTACAGTAGCCGCCTTGACTGGCTGCCTGTCAGCATACGAAGGCTTGAGGAAGTTCATGAAGGAGTAGATCTCCGTTGGCGAAAGTCTGATGTCCTTGTCGTCAACGCGCTTGTAGCTCCCGCCCACGACACCCCTCCCCGCGATGTAGCAGGGCTTTTTGTCGGCCTCCAGCTCCTCGACCTCAATAGCAAGGACGGGGGACCCTTCGAACGTGAATCTATGCGGATGGTAAACGGGAGGCTGAATGACACGCGCACCTTTCGGGTCGCCGTCCCCCATTCCGACGACAAATTGGTCGAGCACTTTGTCGATAGCGAAACGTTTCACGGGCTTGAAATCGTTCTCCTCGTCGATGCCGAGCAAGATGAGTCCTCCGGCTGTATTTGCAAACGAACTCACGGATTCCCATACGTCGCTGGAAAGCTTCTGGGCGCTCGCCTTAGCCTCAACGAGCTCGTCGTCGGTATGCTGCAAACGAAGTCTATCGACAATCGGTATCAAGTCTTGTTCCTGCACGAGGTGCCTCATTTCAGAGCAACATCGATCATTAATATGAATTTGCTCAGTCAATTATACATGCTTTCACTCAATGTACGTCGATAATTGAGTGAATAATTGAGTGAACTATGACCGCCGTTTATCGATGTCTCAAAAGACCATCAACCAAAACGAAATGCGAGAATCTATGCGACCGTAAGATAGCCAGGCGTACCCGCAGCATCGATACGGAAATACGTGTATCCCACGTTCGAACTCGACCACGCGGCGCCGTTGCCACCAACAAGGTTCCGGCAGTTGTAGAAGCATTGCGAGCCAGAGATCCCGCTCGAAGATAGCGCCCAGGTCGAATCGGCGTAGATGGTCGTAAGCGAGGACGCCCCACCGAAGCAGTAGTAGAGGTCGGTGAGCGATGACGGGTCGAACCCCCTGAAGTCGAGCGTGGTCGCACCTATAGATGAGAACGTGAAGCGCATCGATGTCACGCCCGACAGATTGCCAAGTCCAGCCACGGTGGCGACCGCTGTGCAAGAGTGCAGCAGGTAATCGAGCCGCAGGACCGAGTAGCTCGACATATCTGACGCGAACGTGACGCTCGTGAGGTTGGAACGGTGCGTACCGGGGTTTCCGTCCCAGGGCGCGAAGCCGAGCCCCACGTACTTCCCGATGGCGCAGATCCGCCCGCTCGCCAGCAGCTGCCGGTTCGCCTCTGGGGTCGCCGTCGCCGTGAGCACGCCCTCGCCGTCCGCGTAGAAGTGCGCGTAGAACCAGGTACGGGCATCGTTGTTGGGGTCGGTCAGCACGCCGCCGGTCCTGAGCTTGCACACGGAAGCCCCGCTAGTCGTGGAGGGGACGAACCCGTCCGTGCCGCCCACGAGGCGGTTGCACCCGTTGAACATGAGCGAGCCCGACATCCCCGCGTTGCTGAAGCTCGTCGCGTAGATTGTCTCGAGCTTCGGGCAGCTGCCGAACATCTGGCCCGCAGAGGTTATCCCACTCATGTGCTGGAAGCCGACGACCTCGATCATCTCCTCGAAGGCGTTGAAGAAGTAGCTCACGTTCGTGACGCCGGCGCTCGCCCAGGACGAGTCGATGACGACGCGCTTCACCTGCAGCTTTACCAAGTCCCATGGCCTCGCCGATGCGGAAGCGTAGCCGCCGTACGCCTCGAAAGTCTGCACAATCGTACCGCCAACAGCGCATGGTCCCACACGTCCACCTGCGCAGACCCGCTCACGCCCGTGGCTAGGTCGAGGTCGGTCGTCGGGAGGATTCCGCAGATCTTCGCCATGTCCAACACACTGCGCACGCCCACGGTCCAAGCACCCGCCTCTCCGCCCATGGATTCAACCACTCCCATGCGGTCGCTCATCGTGCTCAGGAAGTAGTCGCCGACCTTCAGCCCCTCGTAGGGAATCATCATGTAGGTGTGGGTGGCCAGCGCCCCTTCCTCGGGGTCGGGAACGAACATGCCCTGCCAGAGCTTGGGCGGCAGGTCGGATGTCTCGGCGTAGCCGGTAAGGTCAACCGAAAGCACGCTGTTGGAGAGCGAGAGCGGTGATTGGGGCGTGAACGTCGTGCCATCCGCCCCAGCCGGTCCCTGCGGTCCGGTCGCTCCCGTGGCACCCGTCGGCCCCTGCGGCCCAACCAGGTCGGCAGAGCTCGTGCCCGATGCGCTCGTTACCGAGAGCACGGTACCGTTCCAGCTGTGCGTGCAGGGAATGCCGTCGCTGCCATCTGCGCCATCGGCACCGGCAGGGCCAGTCGCACCCTGCGGGCCAGTCTCGCCCTGAACTCCCTGCGGTCCCTGCGCGCCAGTCGCACCCGTATCGCCTTTTGGTCCTTGAGGTCCAGTCGCTCCGGTTGCCCCCGTCTCTCCGGTCTCGCCTTTAGGTCCCTGGGCACCGGTGGCACCCGTGTCGCCCTTGTCACCTTTGGGTCCTGTCTCACCCTGGATTCCCTGCGGCCCAGTTGCGCCGGTATCGCCCTTATCTCCCTTCGGCCCCCGCTCGCCCGTATCGCCTTTGTCGCCCTTCTCTCGACACGGACGTCTACGAGCGCCAAGGAAAGGCAGTCACCAACTTCGCCGCCACGCTAGCTGCGCCGCAGGGCGACCTCGCGCAAGAGATCACCAAAGACCCGTACAACTTCGACTTCCCCTCCATCAGGGAGCGCTACGACGAGCGCGAGCTCAAGGACGCGCTCATGGACAACATAACGAAATTCCTCCTGGAGCTGGGAACGGGCTTTGCATTCGTCGGGCGCGAGTACCGCCTGACGATCGGCAGCAAGGAGAAGTTCGTAGACATGCTCTTTTACCATATACGCCTTCGCTGCTACGTGGTTCTGGAGGTCAAGGTGACCGAATTCGACCCCGGCTACATGGGGCAACTCGGCACGTACGTCGTGGCGGTCAACCGCCAGCTCAAGACCGACGAAGACGCACCCACCATAGGCCTGCTCGTATGCAAGTCGCTCGACAAGATCGAAGCGCAGTATGCCCTTGAAGGCACAAGTCAGCCGATTGGAGTGTCGGGGTACGAGCTCGCAAAGCTTCTGCCCGAAGACTACCAGGGCTCTCTGCCCACCATCGAGGAAATCGAGCAGGAGCTAGGCGACGCGATCGGATAAGTCTGGCCGCATGGGGACGCTCCAGAGGAAACAATTTTCGAGACCGCTCGGGATCAAAGCGATTTCCTGCGGAGCGTCGTTATTTCCCGCCGCTCCGAGGAAACAAAGAAGGCCAGCCACACAATGGGCTGACCTGGGGTTTCTGGTAGCTC
>DMNP01000297.1:0-1071 GCA_003452695.1 Eggerthellaceae bacterium | reverse complement strand
CGGCGACCTCCGCCTTGAGAGGGCGGCGTCCTAAACCGCTAGACGACGGAGCCACATATGTTGGGCGCTGCATCGGCGAATGGCTGGGGTGGGAGGAGTCGAACCCCCACATACGGCACCAGAAACCGCTGTCCTACCATTAGACGACACCCCATCGATCGCTCGATGTCGCGGTTTCTCGATAGCTCTCAAAAACCGCAAGCGCGAGTGAATATATTACGCATGTCTATACCGTTCGTCAAGATGCAACTTGTGATAATTCCTTGGGGTTTCAATAGCCGCCAAGGAATAGCCGCCAAGGCCAAAGCGAATCAAGGATAGCGGGCAAATGATGGCGAGCGCTGGCCCGGCCATGAAAGCCAGCAAATAATACCCATCGCCAGCCATCGCTAGATACCGCCGGCCATGCAAGCAAGCATATCCTATAATCCAAGAAACACATTTGCACCCCGACAACCAGGCATCCCGCCATATCGCGCTCCGAGCCAAATTGGGAACTACGGCGCGTTTGCCCGGCAGCCCCGAGAAAGAGGAAACCTTTGCGCGACCCCTCTACCATCCTCTGCAACCTGTACGACGATAATCCCGCTGCAAAAAAACTGGAATGGCCTGCTCAAGCTTATGCTCGCCAACTTCAATTTGGATGATCCCATCGTCATACGCTGCGAAATCGGCGAAATATGCTTGGGCGACGATGTAACACCTGCTTCAAGCCACTCGATCGATTCGCTCCTTACCAGCGATTCGCCGGCAAACATTCGCAGACGAATGTTGAACATGATAGGATCCAGCGCTTTGTGGCGAGCCGCGGGACCGAGCGAGCTCTCGGGGCTTTGGACGAAAGATCCGATGTCCTGCCTCGCCTCTGCAGCGGGGCGGGCCGACCAGGCGCCCGTCCCGCTGCGTCCCGAACCCGCTCTGAATAGAAACGCTTCTAGTATTTCTCGACAACGTCGTCGGGCGCCTTGAAGATGTGGCCCGCAGGCACATATCCGCGCACACGCGACAGCGGGTACACATTGGTGTTGCTGCCGATAACAGTGCCCGGGTTCAGCACGCTGTTGCAGCCCA
>DMNP01000165.1 GCA_003452695.1 Eggerthellaceae bacterium | reverse complement strand
AAACGAAAAGGCGAGCGACCTGATGGACTGATTCAGGTCGCTCTTGATGTCGGCCACTGGCCAGATGGCCGGAGGAAGCGAAAGTATTTCTACGGGCATACCCGCGCCGAAGCGAACGCGAAAAAGCTGGCGTACAAAACCTATGTGCAGGTCGGCTCCATCGACAGGGAGAAAATTACGGTGGGGGAGTGGGTGACAATCTTTAAAGACACGTATCGCCAGGGCATTGACGAGGCGTATTTGAAGGGGGACGACCGGCCCTATGATCGCCTGATCGAAGCGCTGGGCGACATGCGCATGAAGGTCGTAACCGAGAGCGATCTGCAGGCCGTGCTCAACAAGACCAAAGGCATGTCCTTCTCGACCTGCGACAAATACCGGCAAGCCATCAAGCGCGTGTTCCGGCGCGCCGTCAAAAACCGCATCATCGACTATGACCCAGCCGATGACCTGCGGATGCCGCCTCATACCAAGGGCAGCCACCGGGCATTGGAGGCGTGGGAAGTCTCGCACATTCTCGCGCACTGGAATGAACCGGGCCTCCACGCGGGCCTCTGGGTGATGCTCATGCTGCTTGCGGGCCTGCGTCGCGGCGAGATGATGGCGTTGGACTGGTCCGCCGTCAATCTTGATGCCCGCGTCCTCACCGTCCGCCAGACCGCCGTCATTTACGGGAATCAGGCCGAAATCGTCCAGCGGGCAAAGTCAAGGGCGGGCCTGCGGTCTATCCCCATGTGCGAACCGCTGTTCACGGCCCTGTCCAGCGTGCCGGAGGATCACCGTGACGGGCTGGTCTGCCGCTCCGCAAAGGGCCTGCCGCTGACCGAATCCGCGTGCAGTCGCGGATTGGACGCATTCTGCCATGCACTCGAACGCCTGCTCAATGGCGAGCCGCTATGCATAAATGGCAAGCGGCCCGTCAAAAAGCCTGACCCGAACCGCCGGACCTTCGCGTTTCGCGCCCATGATCTGCGACACACTTTCTGTACGCTCCTATACGACAGCGGCGTTGACGTGAAAACCGCCGCGTATCTCATGGGCCATGCCGACATCCGTGTAACCATGGCGATATACACCCACCTGAGCGAGCAGCGGCGCAAGATTTCTGAGACAAAAATGCTCGGCTATTTCAACGCCCTCAAAAGCCCGGAAAATCCGGCAAAAACCCAAAATGGTGGTAGTGATGGTGGTAAATCGGATTTTCGATGCTGAAACCCCTTGTGCCGCAGGCGCTTTGACCACATATGCATGAAAAGTTCGGGACCAAAAGGTCGCAGGTTCAAATCCTGTCACCTCGACCAAAAGAAAAGTCCAGCGGGACGGGCGATTTGCCCCCGAACGTTGGGCTTTTCTTTTTGCTCCGGGCTTCTTGTGCGATGTCTCATAAGTCTCATATGTCTCATACGTTTCCGGCGTTGGCGGTAAAATGGTGGTGAATCAGCCTCGGATGGTGGTAGTCGCTGCCTGAAACCGATTGCCGCCGTTTTGAATTAATTTTTATGATATACACATCAGACGCCCAGAAACCCGCCTAAAATCGGTTTTCAGTTTCGCCCTATCATCTATCAAACAAAAACGCAGAAACGGATTTATAGCCGTTTCTGCGCGTCTGGGGGTATATCTGTTTCGTCCTACCGAAATTCATCGGTGGAGCTTGGAAAAATGTGTTACCGCTGGTCCATCATGCCGTCGTCGCGGGAGTAGCGGCCCATGCTGTCCCGGCGGGCATTCATGCGTCCGCCGCGAGCATAGCTGCCGTCCCGGTAGGAGCCGCGCATACGGTAGGAGCCACGGTCGTCATAGCTGCCGCCCATCGGGTAGCCATTACCGCTGTAGCCGTCCTCCATGTGCATCACGCCCTTGATCGACTTCATGGTGTGCGTCAGCTTGTCAATGTAGTCCACGTCAGAGGCACTCAGTTTGCCACCGGCGGCGTGAATCTTCTCGTTCGCGTCAGCGATCTCGTTCGAAATGGTTTCGCACAGTTCGTGCAGGTCGTCCATGTAGTCCATGCTTATCCTCCTTCCTGTCAGGCTATGCGGGTCACGGTCAAATTGGCGTTTTTTACAAGGATTGCGGGGGACGGGTCAGCAGCCGTCAGACCAGCGGACGTATTCTCCACAGCAATCGTATAGCAGCAGCCACGGGGTACGGTGATGATGGCCGTGCTGGTGACGTTGCCAAAATTGTTGTCGGTGGGCGGATCGTCCGCAACCGCTGCCGGGGTGAAGATTGCCTTGCTCGTCTGAATCGGTTCGCCGTCGATAGCGAGAGAAACAGAGATCGGGCCAACCGTCCCGTCAGACGGAACCGCAATGTTCATGTCAGCCGTGACCTGGTACCGGGCAAAGCACCCGGTACCATTGACGCAACCACGCAGAGTAAGGATGCCGGAACCGTTGCGGTGAATCACATAGCCCCGATTGCAAGGAATACTGTCCTGCAGCAGCACGTTCTGGTTCGGCAGAACGGTCTGGACAGGGTTGTACACATACTCAGCCATGGTGTGCCTCCTTTACGCCACGCTGCCGCAACCACAGCCCACGGTGTTGCCGCCGCAGGTGAAGATCGGGGTACGGCCATACACAGGCGTGGTCGGAACGGGGCAGGAGTTCAGACGGTTGTACAGCGCGTCGACCTCGCTTGCGAAGCCCTGCTGGATGAGCGCGTTCTGGGCGTTCTGGCTGGCCTGCATGGTCGCCATGTTCAGCTGGTTCTGGAGGCCGGTGTTTTCACGCTGGGCCTGCGCAAGCTGGTTCTTCACGCCGTCCAGTTCGAGGGCGCACAGCTTGTCCAGGATCGCCTGAGTGTTCGCGGTCTGCGCGGTCAGGACATCGCGGATGCCATCGGACACGGCAGCACGGTCAGCGCACGCTTCAGTCGCCACGGTGTACTTCAGGTCAGCGGTCGCGGCGCG
>DMNP01000417.1 GCA_003452695.1 Eggerthellaceae bacterium | reverse complement strand
TCACCCCTCTCCCCGCCCCGCCGCCGGCCCGACCGCGAACGGCAACGAGCCCGCTGTGGACCGCGCATTATCACGAGATGCCGCATCATCACTCGAAGACGAGCGTGAGAACGTTGTGCGAACCGACGCGGCGATAGGTTGCTTCGCGGGCGATGCTGCGGATAAGGCCTATGCCCATGCCGCCGCCGTCCAGGTCTTCGAAGGACTTTTGCTCGGGCGTTACGGCAAAGGGATCGAAGGGCGTACCATCGTCTTCCAGGACGACGCGCAGGCTGATGGGCCGTGCTTCGGCCCTGCCAGACTCGCCGGCCCCGTCGGCAGACCCCGTTCCAGCTTCGGCCTCGGCCTCGGCTTCGGCTTCGGTCTCGGCTTCGACCGAATACCAAATGGAACGCGCGTCCGAGTACGACACGATGTTCACAAACGCTTCTTCGCAGGCCAAGCACGCCTTGCGACCAAAAGCCGGGTCGACGGCCGCAGCCAGGATTTTTTTGCGCACGACTGCAAGCGATGCCATGCTGACTGCAAGCTTGCGCGTTTCGCAACGCGAGATCCATCGCAGGGCAAGCACCGTCAGGTCGTCGAACTGCTCGCATCCGACCGCGAAGGCATCCACCGCGTCGGCCACCGCATCGGCCGCGCTTGTTGCCCGCGCATACGGAACGCCCGCGGCAAGGCTGCGCACTAGGGCCTCTTCGCCAAGGAACGACCGGTCCGCATTAACCGCCTCGGTCGCGCCATCGGTGACGAGAATCAGGCAATCGCCCTGCTCCAGCGAAATCGAGCCCTCTTGCACGTCGGCGTCGTCGAACAGGCCCAGCAGCACGCCCGGATCCACTTCGAGCACGCGTGCGCCATCGGCACTTGCAAGATATGGCGGCACGTGCCCCGCGTTGGCATAGCGCAGCTCGCCCGTGCACGGGTTCAGCACGGCGGCGAATATGGTAACGAACATGCCTTCGGGATTCGATGCGCACAGACGCTCGTTGGCGTTGTTCAAGACCACGGCCGGGCCCCTGCCCGCAAGCAGCTCGTCGCGGACAGCCGTCTTCACCAAGGTCATGAACATTGCCGCGGCGATGCCCTTGCCCGACACGTCGCCCACGACAACCGCCACGCGTCCGTCGTCGGTTTCCAGGCAGTCGTAGAAGTCGCCGCCTACCTGGCGCGCCGGCCGCGAAAGCGCGTGAACCTCGAAGCCCGTACCCGACAAATCGAAGGACTCGGGCACGATGCCCAGCTGGATGCGGCGGGCAACGTCGAGCTCGACTTGCGACTGCACGCGTTCGGAAGTCATGCGCTCGATATCGCGCAAGTACACGTCTATGTCGGCGCCCATGCCTTCGAAGGCTTCGGCGATTTCGCCTATCTCGTCGTGCGACGAAATGCCGAGCGGTTCGAAACCTCCCGCACGCTTCGCCGAGAATTCCCTCATGCGCTTGGCGACGAAGCCGATGGGCTTGAAAACGTTTCGATTGAGCACGGCAAGTTCCACGATAAGCAGCACCACGAGCACGAGCACTGCGGGCAACAGGGCGAATGCGACGGTGGTCGCTATCCTCCTGCGTTGTTCGGTAACGGAGTATTCCGCCGCTGCCAGCACGTTGCCGGGAACGCCATCCACTCGGCTGAACCATGCCAGCGTATGCGCGAACTCGGAATCCACCTCTAGCGCCTGGCTTACCTTCTCGCCCTGCAAGGCGCGCTTCTCCAGGTCGGAAATCTCCGTGCTCACCACGGTGCCATAGCCCCGTTCGCGCACCATTTGCGCATCGGCCTCTTCGTTGTCGGCAACGCACATGATGTAGGTTATCCGGTTGTTTTCGACATCGCATTCGAATGCGTACAGGTAATTCATCTCGGATTCCTCGCAAATCTCGCGAAGGAAGTTTCTATATTTCTTGTAGGATTCCGATTCGGGATCGAACGTTCCCTCTTGTTCGTAGAGCATCGTGAACAGCGAAGCGCACATATCGGCGGCAGAGGCGCCCCGTTCGTCCGAAAGCTGGCGCTCGTATTCGCGCACCACCACGATACCGACTGCAGCGGCTACGATGCCGATTAGAATAATTGCGACCACGAACATCGCAACTATCTTGGTCCGGATCGATTTGAACGCAGCAACGCCAATCGCGACGAAGGTGCCCGCGAACGACGCAACGATTCTACTCCTTATCGAGCCAGACATGAGCGTGCGACTAGACGATGCTCAGGCGCTTGTCGACTCCCGTCAGCCTGAACACTTCCAGCACTTCGGGGGCCACGTTGCTTACCACAAGGTTGCCGCCCATCTTCTTATGCGCCGCCACTATCTGGCGAACGCCCGCAGACGACACGTATTCCATGGCAGACAGGTCCAACGTCAGCGACGTCGTTTCGTCGTCCAGCTCGTCGAGCATCGCCGCAAGCTCTGGAGCTGTCTCGGTATCCAACCATCCCTCTATCGCGATGGTCGCTGCATTTCCATCGAGCGTTTTCACCATAGCCACGAGCGGCCTCCTTCTTAAGCTTTCACGCCAATTGTAGCGCGCTTCCCCCGCAACGGCCAATGAAACGAGCGCAAACGTGCTGGCCAATTTACCGCGTCGATGTCGGAAGTCTTGATGCCCATCTCTGCCAGCTGCTCGTCGACGCACTGCCCCAACGGAATCTGGCCCTGGTTAACCTCGTAGAGCACCACGGTACCCAGCGACTTAATCTGTGCCTTCTTGTCGAAGACGCCCTCGGGGCTCATGGCGCGTGCCCAGCCGGTGTCGACGAGGAACAGGCCCTTCGGGTGCTCGATGAGGTAGGCCGAGACCGGCAGCCACAGGCGGTTCTCGCGCGCATAGATGCGCATGAATTCTGTGCATATGGCATCGCTCGTCTGCAAGCCGTGCAAACGATGGCCCGCGCACTTGTTATGAGGAAATGCGGCATCCGGCGAAGAGCTTCTTGTATTTCTTGGCGTAGGCCGCATTCTGCTTGGCGGCACCGACTTTCACCTTCACGGTTTTCACCGCGCTTTTCGCCAGGCAGCCTTTCGTGGTGGCCTTTTTCAGCTTCTTCGTTTTCAGAACCAGGGTCTTGGCCTTCTTCAGTTGGGCGAAGGAGGCGCGGCCGATGGCCTTCACCTTCTTGCCGAGGGTTATCGTCTTTATGTCCGCGGCCTTGGCGCCCGCCCTCTTCAGGGCCTTGACGACCGCGGCCTTGGTTACCTTGGCGGTGTTCAGGGCGATGGCGGTCGTGGCGGGCTTGCTGGAAGCGCCCGACCTCGAGCCGTCGCCGGCATGCGTGTTGCCGCCCGAGCCGGTGCCCGCGCCCCCGGGTTCGTTGGCGCCGGAGCCGTCGGAGGCGGTAGAACCACCGGAGTCGCCGGTGTTTCCCGAATCGCCGGATTCGCCGGAGCCGCTGGAACCGCCCTGGTTGGCGGCGGATTCGAGGGAGCGGTAGCGTGCTTCGGCGTTCAGCAGCGCGAATGCGTTGTCCACCAGCGCCCGCTGTTCCGGCGAAAGCGCGTCGTAGGCCGCGCGTGCGGCTGCGATGGCGACGGCACTGCGCTCGTCGTAGGCAACTTTGCCGATGGCGTCGATAAGCTGCGCCACCTGCTGCGCGCGCTCGGCGTCGGTCGGCTCGGGGTCGGGCTCGTCGCCGCCGGGACCGGGATCCGGTTCGTCGCCGCCCGCGCCGCCGCCCGCCACGTCCTGGGCGTACGACGTGGCCGAAAGCGTCAGCTCCGCCTCGTCGAAGTAATGCAGCATGTTCTCTTCGTAGTAGTAGCTTATCCAGTGCTCCGCGTCGCTGGCGGCGTCGGGCCAGGCAACGCGATAGCCGTCGTACACGGAACCTTCGGCGCCGGCCAGGAACAGCTCGTCGTTGGGCGTGGTCGAAGGCGGCGCCGTTTCGGGGTTGTCGGGGAAGTTGTCGTTGTTGGTAACGTCCACCAGATAGTTCTTCTGCCCGATGGCCACCACGTTCCACATGTGCGGACCGGCCCCCGTGCCGCCAACCATGTCGCCCGACACGGAATTGCAGGCTATGGTCGCATCGGAGAATTCGCTGAGGTCGCATAGATACTGGAAGGCCTTGGCGTAGCCTTCGCATACGACCTTCGTGGTTGAATCGTCGTCGAACACGTGGATGACCTGCCACGGGTCGCCGTAGAGCCCGGTCGTTTCGTAGGAAACGACCGCATCGTAGTCGTAGTCGGTGCGCTTGGCCACGGCCTGCAGATAGGCATGCAGCTTGTCGTAGTCGGATTCGGCGGCATGCTCGTCCACGATGGCTTGCGCCACATCCACCGCCGCAGAAGCCGCGCCGGTCAGCGCCGTGTCGGCCACGAAGCCGCCCGCGACGTTACCCGGACTGTAGTCTGCCGCCACGCACATCTTGAAAGTGGCCTGGTGCGGCTTGGCGAACACGATGGCACCGCCCTCGCCGTTGTCGACCGCGCTAATGTCGGGCGCTTGGAAGGCAATGCCCACCGTCTTGTCGTACCAGTACAAGTCGTAGGGAAAATCGCTGAGCACCGCGTTCAGCACGCGCAGCAGCGCCACCTGGAACTGCGCGTTCACGGCGGCACGCGCTTCCTCGCTTACGGCCACGGGATTGGCCGGATCGGCGTAGATGGATTCCAATCCCAGGTCGGCGGCGGTATAGCCGTCCTTCACCCCCAGGTCGGCAAGGGGAATGGCAACCTGGGTGCTGCTCTCGCGCCCGGCTGCCACCTGGCGGATACGGTCAGCCAGCCGGGCGTAGACCACCGCCTCCTGGCCTTCAAGCCTGTCTCCCCGCAGGGTCTTCTGAACCTGAAGCCGCCCCGTGGCCGCAGCCGAAGACGCAGGAGAGAACTCGCGTTGCACGTAGCCCGCGAACCGCGCGTCGGCGGCGGGCAGGTCGGCGCTTGCGACCAGCTGCGCCTGGCCGAGCACGATGGCAGGCAGGGGCGTTGCCGGGCATGCGGCGGAAGCGGCGTGCGCAGGGGCCGCAGGGGCCGACGAGGCCGCGAAGGCCATGGACGCAGGCGCGTCGTCGGAAGCGGATTCCAGCGCAAGCGCCCCTTTTGGAACCAGGCAGACCGCGACCGCAAGCAACACGGCAGCCGCACTGGCGGCAAGCACGCGACGCGCTTTGCATCGACCCCGCGCTCCAGGAAGCGCTGCACCCACCGCGCGAGCAGAGCGCAGCAAGGGAAGGGCGGAAGTGAATTCCGTCGGAATACCGGAGGAGGAAACTCCGAAGGAACGCGGAGCCGATGCAAAGCGCGTCTCGTCCATGTTCGAAGGGCCTTTCTACTTCGCCTTCACGGCACGCTTCACGGCGGCGCCGTAGTACACGTGGCCCTGATGCTTCTTGTAGGGCACGACCTGCACGAAGGTCTTCCTGCCTGCGCGCAGCTTCTTCAGCGTGGCCTTGGTCTTCTTGGCGCCCACGAGCTTCTTCGCCTTGGCGTTCGCAAGCGATTTCTTCGCCGACCAGCGCAGCTGGTATCCGGCGGCGCCCTTCACCTTGCCCACGATGGCCTTCGCGCTGGCCTTGCCCGCGCGCAGCGTCAGGGTGGTGCCCTGAAGCCAGCAATACGTGGAAGCCGACCAATCCGAGCGCGCCCAACGGCCGTCCTGCTTGGCGAAGCCGGCCACTTTGTATTCGTACAGGCCGCCGGCCTTCAGGCCCTTCAACGCGAACGAGGCCTTGCCGGACGTCCAGCGGTACGACCATTGCCGGGCGCCCGCCTTGCGGAAGGCCACGCGGTAGTTCTTGGCGCCGGCGGCTTTGGCGAAGTTCGCGCGGATGGTCTTGGCCTTGGGCTTCACCGTAGTGGTGAAGGACTTGGCCGCAGGCTTTGCAAGCGAAGGCGACACGGCGGCGGCATCGGCCACGGCGTCGGTGGGCGTGATGGCATCGATGTCGCGGTCGGCCGCAGAGCCGTCCGAAGGGGTTGCGCTGTGGCCGGAGCCGCCACCGTTGTCATCGCCCGAACCCGAATCCGACCCCGAGCCCGAGCCGCCGCCCGCCACCTGGCGTTCCAGTTCGGCATACATCTCTTCGGCGGTCTCGAGCGCGCCGATGTTGCCGACCAGCGCCTTCTGGTCGTCGGGCAGCGCATCGTAGGCGCTGCGCGCGGCGTCTATAGCCGCTTTCGTCGCCGCCGGCAACGCGCCGTTTTCGTCCAGCTGGATCACGCCGATGGCGTTTATCAGCGCGCGCACGTCGTCCGCCGTCGGGGCGGGGCCGGGGTCGTCGCCGCCGGACCCCGGGTCGTCGCCGCCGCCCGCACCGGGGTCGGGCGCCGTTTCGGGCAGGGCCACGCCATGCAGTTCGTCGAAACGACCGCGCAACGCCTGCCAATCGGCGGCGCGCGATGCATCGAGCACCGCCTGCTCCGATTCGTTGGTGGACGACTTCATGTTGCCGATGGCGGCAAGCGCCGATGCACCCTCCGCCGCAGGAGGCGCCCATCCGCAGTTGTCTTCGAAGGTTATGCGCACGTACAAGCCCGTTAGCGCGCCCGTGTAGTAGCCGGCGAAGGCCCCCACATAGCTGGCTTCGGCCGACGTGGTCACGGCACCCGAACTGGAGCAATGGCGAACGGTGCCGCCGGAGTCGCCCACGAAGCCGCCGATGCGCTCGATGCCCTGGCCTGCGGCGGCGACGTTGCCCGTGCTGTAGCAGCGTTCGATGGCATCGTTGTAGTTGTCTCCGCAGAAACCGCCCGTGCGGCTGCCACCCGACACGTTGCCCGTGGCACCGCTGTCGTAGACCGACCCCACGTTGCCCCCGAGCAGGCCGCCCGTGCAATCGCCGCCCGACACGGCGCCCTTGGCCGTGCTGTTGGTGACCGTGCCATAGTTCCCGCCGACCAGGCCGCCCGCATACATCGCCCGGGCAACAACCTCCACATCGGCCATGCAGCGGTCGATGCTGCTGGCCACGCTAATGCCCGTTTTCTGGTCGGTCTCGCCGTTGTTGAATCCCACGAGGCCGCCCGCATAGGCGCCGTCGGAAGACGCCCCCACGTCCGCGTTGGCCGACGTTACCTTGCCCGTTGCCGAGCAGCCGCCGATAAGGTTGCTCGTGCACTTCGCCCGGCTGGTGGTGTCGAGCACCGTGTCGGCCACGCCCACGAGCGCGCCCACCGAATAGCAGCCGGTCACATCCACGTTGCGCAGCGCGATGTTGTTCAGCTCGGCCCCGCGGATGAAGTTGAACAGGCCCACGTTGTGGTCGTCGGGCCGGTTTATCGTAAGGTTGGAAATCGTGAAGCCCTTGCCCTTGAACACGCCGCTGAAGGGACGCTCGTGCGACCCGATGCCCATGAAGTTCACGCCTGCGAGGTTGATGTTGGCCGCCAGGCGATAGCTGCCCGCCATGTCGGCGTCGTCGCGCGTCAGCGCCACCAGGTCGTCGGCCGTGGCGATGTCCACCCATTCCGTTACCGGCGCCTGGCCGGTAAGGTCCTGCCAGGCGGGCGCCGTGAAATTGTTCGCCGGCGTGCCCGGGTACCACAGCAGCTGGTCGCCGTCGCGCACGGTGGCCAGCTGGATTCCCACGTCGGACTGGTCGTCGTTCACGGTGAACATCCAGCCGTCGGGCGCTGTCAGCGCCTTGCCGTTGATGGCTTCCACGAAGCTGCCGTAGGCGGGCGTAACGGTGCAGTTGTAGGAGATAAGCCCCTGTGCGGCAGCCGCCTGCATGGCGTCTACCACGCGCGCGTTGCCTGCGGTTTCGAAGGTCACGTCGAACACGTTGCCCGAAAGCGAGAACGCGTAGTCGTCGGTGTCGTAGTCGGCCACGGCCACGTGCACCGTAATCTCCTGCAGCTCGGACGCCTGCGGGGCGGGCATGTCGCGCAGGTAGGGCAGTCCCTCGTTCACGCCGTCCGTGCGCTGCCAGTCCATGCCCAGCGCCTGCGCGAACTCGTCGGTGCGCATGTCGTCGAGCGCCTTGCCCTGCGCCAACCCGGCCGGATTGTCCTGCGGCGTGCGGTCGGTGCAGTAGTAGCAGTTCACGCAGTTTTCGGCGGGGAGGGTTATGTAGAAGCTGGATGCGCTTTCGTCGGACAGAGCACGCGGACCCTCGCCGCCCATCGACCCGAAGAAGCCATGCGCATGCTCTGGGTTTTGCCCAGACGTTACCGGGCCTGCAGCATAGCAATTCGTGAATGTTGCACGGCTGCTGTTCACGCGTCCGACGAAGCCGCCGCTCCAGCCCTGGGCGGCCGAAACCGAGCCCAGCGCGAAGCAGTTCTCGAACGACCCGCCAATGTGCTCGTGCGTTTCGTCATCGTAGTGTTCGTCGACCCAGCCGCAGAAGCCGCCTTCGCAGTAGCTGTTGGAAGTAACGTCCATGCTGGTCCAGCAGCGGCGAATAGCGCCGCTGTTGTTGCCCACGAAGCCGGCGTGCCCGTTGCCCGTGCTGGTAGTGGTGGTCAGCGAGCCGCCCTCTACGTAGCTGTCCTCCACCAACCCGAAATTGCGCGCCAGGAAGCCCGCTATAACGCCGCTGTAGTCGGAGGCGATGTTGGTGTTCTTCACCGCGCAATTGCTTATGGTGCCGTAGTTGTACACGCAGAAGATGCCCGCGTTGTTGTTGAATAGCACGTTGGCCTTGTCCACCACCAGATTCTTCACCGTGCCGCGCTCGCCGATGTAGGCGAACAGGCCGTTGTCGCCGTTGGCAAGCGTCAGCCCCGTAATCGTGTGGCCCTGGCCGTCCAGCGTGCCGTTGAAACGGGCATCCACGTTGCCCCACGACTTCGTCTGCGCCTGCTGTTCGGCGGACAGGTTGCTGAAGTCCAGGTCGGCGGTAATCACGTAGTTCTTGGACCATTCCACGTTCTGCGCGTCGGCGTCGGTGGCATAGGCCGTGCCCTCGTGCGTCGTGTTTACGATGCGCATCCAGTCGTCGGCCGTGGCGATTTCCACGGTTTCGCCCTCGGGCGCCTGGTAATTGGTGGTGGTGCTTATGGCCAGGGCGCTGGCCGCATGCTTGCCCGCATTGGGCCCGTTGGGCACTTCGCGCCCCGCGCGCACGGTGAAGAAGTAGTCGCCCGTGCTGGCCATGTTGCTTATGAACAGCTGCGAAACGGTGTCGCCCTGCGTGCCGACGATTTCCTTGCCCAAGGTGTAGCTGGCCACCTTCGTGGCGCCGTCGCCCGAAGTGGCGCGGTAGAGCGTTACGACGTAGAACTCGGCGCCTTCGACGCGCTTCCACACGGCAATCTTCGACGCCTCGTTCCACAGGGTTTGCGCCGGCGCCGGCACGAAGGCCGCGCCGTCGAACGCGAAGCCTTCGGCGTCGGGCGCGGATTCTGCGCTGTCCAGATAGTATTCGCCATCGCCAATGGCCGTTACGGTGAAGACGTAGCGCGCGCTATCGGTTGTGCCGAGCGCCGCGAACGCCTCGAAGAAATCGAAGGAGGCGTCCTGCACAATTTCGGATGTGAACACGGGCTCCGGCGTGGGATTGGCGGCATCGCCTGCGCGGTACAGCTTCACCTGGTATCCGCTGGCCCCTTCCACGGGGCTCCAAACGGCCTGCATCATCTCGTAGGCTATGTCGATGCCCTCTTCGTCCAGCGGTTCCTGGTCCAGCCACGCCAGGCCCGTGGGCGTTGCAAGCTGCACGCCCTGCGCCGCGGATACGGGCTCCCACGCCAGCAGCGGGAAGCCGCCGTTCACGGCCGCGCCCACGTCCACCTGCCAGGCACTTGCGCCCAACGTTTGCACGAACGCCGGGGCCTTCATCTGGGCGGCGGTAAGGGCGACGGGCGCGTCTTCAGCGGTAAGCTGCGTGGCCGCGGTGCCATCCAGGAAATAGCAGTTCTCGTAGGTGCCGTAGTTGCTGGCGCCGATGGCGTAGGCCGTGGAAGAGCCGTTCAGGGCGCCTGTGTTGTAGCAGTTGGAATAAGCTATGCCCGTAGCGCTGCCGATGCCGTTGGCTTTGGACCCCGTAATAGCGCCCGTGTTGTAGCAGTTCACCACCTTGGCGGACGTTCCCGTATCGGCCACGATGCCCGATGCGCGGTCGCCCGAGACGATGCTTCCCCTATTGAAGCAGCCCGAAATGGTCGCAGCGCCATCGGCCCAGCCGACGATGCCCGCGGCCTTGCCGCTGTTCGCCTTGTTCCGAACATCGACCAGGTTGCCGCAATTCTGGATGAGCACCGTCCCGTCGGCGCGCGACACCAAACCGCCTGCGGCGTTGTTTTCAGCTTCCACCGCACCAGCTACCACGATGTTGCGGATAGTAGCACCCGACCCGAGATAGCCGAACAGGCCCGCCTGCGCCCAGGAATTCTGCACGAACAGGCCGCGCACCTGATGTCCGTTGCCGTCGAATGTGCCCTTGAAAGTCTTGGAATAACCCGTTCCGACGGGCGTCCACGGTTTGTCGCCCAGGTCGATGTCGGCGGTCAGCGCGGCGTTGTAGGACGTACCCGTGCCGGCGTTCACCTGCGTGGCGAACCAGGCCAGCTCGGCACCCGTGCCTATCTGGTAGGTGTTGCCCGATTTCGCGGGCTCGGTCTGGGTGATGCCATCCCAGGGTTCGACGGGCGCGGCGTCGTCCTGCGGCAACAGGGATTGCAA
Organism: Eggerthellaceae bacterium; assembly: GCA_003452695.1. GTDB lineage: Bacteria > Actinomycetota > Coriobacteriia > Coriobacteriales > Eggerthellaceae > UBA9715. The sequence goes on along the minus strand of DMNP01000417.1, from coordinate 1,962 downwards.
GGCACCGGGCGCCAATGTGGTAGCAGCTTCCTCGGCGAGCTCAACAGCGGCACCCCCGGCGAGTGCGGGCTGACCGGTGGCTGCATCGGCTGCATCGGGTGCATCGGTCGCATCGGGTGTGGCAAGTTGCACGGGCGCGGTGGACGCAACGGGCTGCGCGAGCGCTTCCTGCCCGAATGCTATGCGGGCCCCCGCGAACACGACCACCACGGCCAGCACCACGGCCGCGATTATCACGGCCAGCTTGCGCCGCGAACGTGTCCTTTTCTCGTTTTGCCACGTATCGCGCTGCGTGCGCCACGTATCATGCTGCTGCATACCCACACCTTTCGTACATCAAAGCAGGACGCCACACCTGGTGTTGCGCCCTGTTTTTACGAGGCCGCCCGGACACTCACTTTCTTGCCGCAGATCTTCTTGGTGAAGATCTTCTTGTACTTCTTCGCATAGGCCTTGTTCGCCTTTGCATTGCCCACGTTCACCACCACGGCGGCGACCTTGCTCTTCGCAAGCGCCTTGGCGATGGCGGCCTTCTTCAGTTTCTTGGTTTGCACGACAATCGTCTTCGCCTTCTTCAGCTTGGCGAACGACGCCTTTGCGATGCGCTTAACCTTGGTGCCGAGAACCACCTTCTTCACGGCGGCGGGTTTCTTGCCGGACTTCTTCACGGCCTTGGCAAGGGCCGCCTTCGTGCATTTGGCGGCATTGAAGGTGATGGTGGATTTCACCGCAGCCTCGGCCGCCGCCAGCTTCTTCAGCGTGGCCGCCGGCACCAGCTTCTTCTGCGCGGACGTGAGCGCGTCGTAGGCCGCGCGCGCCGCGGCAACGGCCTTGGCATCGGCATCGGTTACGTTGGCCACGTCCGGCAGCTTGGCAATGGCGCTTGCAGCCGATGCCGCCGCCTTCTTGTTGGTGGCGGCCTGCTGGGCAGCCGTGCCGTCGTCCGGCTGCGGGTCGGGGTCCGGCTGCGGGCCGGGATCCGGGTCGGGCTGCGGGTCGGGGCCGGGCACGACCGCCGCCAGCATCACGGCGTTGGAGTACGTTACATAGTCGGGCCTGCCCGGAAGAGGGATGGTGGCTTTCGCGCGGTAGTAATTGCCCAGACTTCCTTCAACGGTAGGCACCGAATAGGCTACGCCCACCGCACCTTCCACATCGTCCCAGATAATGCCTTCATCAGTCGAAATTTGCCAGCCAATTGCTTCTTCGGGCGCATTCGTGGACGCCAACAGTTCTGCCGTGCTTCCACTAGCGACCGGCTCGTACGAAAGCGTTACGTAATAGCATCGTGCCAGCTGCGCCTCGGCGGACTCGAGCAGCGCCAGGTCCTCGGCGGCCACCAGGGCCCGGGCGGCGTCGGGCAGCGCGTCGTAGGCCGCGCGCGCCTCGGCTATGCGCCCGGCCGCGGAAAGGTCGACCGCGCCGATGCCGCGGGCCAGCGCGGCGAAGGCGTCGGCCTGCTGCTGCGCGACGCGCCGGGCGACGGCGGCCGGGTCGTCTGCCCACTGCGCGTACAGCACCGCGTCGGCTTCAAGCGTTATCGGGTCGCCCGCGGCGTATGCGGCGCCCGAGCCGTCGGCGGCCTCGTTCCAGCCGGAGAAGACCTTATCGGCGGGCGCGGTGAAGCCGCACTCCGCCACGGCGATCGGCTTGCCGGCCTCTACGGCCGCGGGCTGCATCTCGCCGGCGCCGCCGTTGGCGTCGTAGGAAAGGGCGAAGGTCTGGGCGGGCGGCAGCTCCGCGTCCCGCCACTGCGCGTACAGCACCGTGTCGGCCGAGAGCTCGACCGGGTCGCCTTCGGCGTAGGCCGCGCCCGAGCCGTCGGCGGCCGCGTTCCAGCCCGCGAACTCCTTGCCCCCGGGGGCGCCGAACCCGCAGGCCGCGGCCGCCACCGACTCGCCCTCGGCGGCGGAGGCGGGCTGCATCTCGCCGGAGCCCCCGTTGGCGTCGTAGGCAAGCGTG
>DMNP01000198.1 GCA_003452695.1 Eggerthellaceae bacterium | reverse complement strand
CGGCAGCAACGTGGCGGCCGCCATCTGCAACGCGCTCATCTATCTGGCCAGCAACAACGAGCGGGAATAGCGCCAAGGCCCGCGGGCCGCGCTCGCTCATGCGTGTGCGGACCCCGCGGAGCCCGCAGCACACGCGGAGCCCGCGTCCTGCCGCCCCGACCTCTCCGCCTGGATTCGCATGGATTACTTGGCCACATTCCTCGAAGGCATCGTCACGTTCATATCGCCGTGCCTGTTGCCGATGTTGCCGCTCTACATCGCCTATTTCGCCGGCGATGCCAATGCCGCCGTCGGCGCGGGCGCGCAGGGCGCGGCGCGCACCAAGCGCCTGCTGCTGCACGCCTGCGGGTTCATAGCGGGCTTCACGCTCGTGTTCGTGGCCGAGGGCGCCTTCGCGGGGGCCGTGGGCAGGCTGCTCGTGGACCACGGCACCGTCGTGCGCGTGGTATGCGGCCTAGTGGTCATCGTCTTCGGGCTAAGCTATGCGGGCTTCCTGAACGTTCCCGTCCTGCAGCGCACCTTCAAGCCCGGCGCGGAACGCGCGCCGCAGTCCTTCGCGTCGTCGGTGCTGTTCGGCATCGTCTTCGCCATCGGCTGGACGCCTTGCGTCGGCGTGTTCCTGGGCTCTGCGCTGGCCCTGGCCGCCGTGGGGTCGTCGGCGTTGAAGGGCACGTTGCTGCTGCTGTGCTACTCGGCTGGCCTCGCCTTGCCGTTCCTGGTCAGCACCATCGCCATCGACCAGCTGGCCGGCGCGTTTTCCGCCATCAAGCGCCATTACCGCACCATCAACCGCGTCTGCGGCATCCTGCTCGTCGCCATGGGCGTGCTCATGGCGACCGGCCTGCTCGATTCCATTCTGCGCGAAGCCGCCCGCCTTCTGGAATGAGTCGGGAGAACTGTCTCCCGACTCATTCACGACTGTCGTTCTGATGGGTTGGCGCTGCCGGGGGTTCTGGTGTCTCGGCGGCGACCCGTGTAGTAGAATAGGGCGCGTTTCCCAGACGGCGTTTCATACTTCGAGGAAGGCGGATTCCATGAGCAACGAAGGCAAGAAGGTGAAGGTGCACTACGTGGGCACGCTCGGCGACGGCACGAAATTCGATTCTTCGCGCGATCGCGGCGAGCCCCTGGCGTTCACGTGCATGGCAGGCCAGATGATCCCCGGCTTCGACGCGGCCGTGCGCGACATGCAGGTTGGCCAGGTGCAGACCGTTACCATTCCGGCTGCCGACGCCTATGGCGAGCGCGACGAGCAGAAAGTGGCGAAGCTGCAGATAGCGATGCTGCCGGGTTCCGAGAACGTGCAAGTCGGGCAGCACCTGCGCCTTGCCAGCGCATCGGGCATGCCCATGCCCTGCACGGTCGTGGCCAAGGACGACGAGACCATCACGCTCGACATGAACCACGAGCTGGCCGGCAAGGACCTCACCTTCGAAATCGAGCTCCTGTCCGCCGAATAGCACTGCCGCGGCAACATCGGGGAGCGCGGGTCCGATCGGCGCTGCTCCCCGGCGCCGACGAGGTGCCCGAGAGGATGCTCCCGCCTGGCACCGGCGTCCCCTGCCTGCGCGAGGGATTGCTCGCGCGAATACTTAGTCGACCAGGGCCCGGCTTGTCCGCAGTCTGCAGAGAAGCTCATCTGGCCATTTCAAAACGAGGAGCGTGAAACCGTGCAATCATCCAAGAAGGGTCTCGTCGCGGCGTTGGTGGCGCTCGTCGTGGTCGTCGGCGCGGCGGGCATCGCGTATGCGGCCATAGGCAGCGGCGGAGCTTCCCCGGCGGCGACCCCGGTTTCCGGGGCGTCGGAGCCGGCTGCGGAAATGCAGGGCGGCTCCGCATCGTCGGGCAATCCCGGCACGTGGGCGAACCCGGCGCTCTCGTCGCTTGCCATGCAGGATTCCGAAGGCTACCCGATAACGCTCGGGACGCTCTGCGATGGGCGCGTGACCGTCATCAACGTATGGGCCACGTGGTGCCCCTACTGCATCGACGAGATGAACGACTACCAAGCGCTGTTCGACAAGTACGGCAAAGACATCCAGTTCATCATGCTCGACACCGCCGATTCGCCCTCCGAAGTGCAGAAGGCCGCAGAATACGTGAACGCCAACGGCTTCACCTTCCCCGTGTTCTACGACGACGGGCATGCCGTGTGCGACTACTTCAAGGTGCATGCGTACCCGACGACCATCGTCATTGGCGCCGACGGCACCGTGCTGAACAACCGTCCCGGCCGCATTAACGCCGCCGGCATGGATGCCGCCCTGGCCAACCTCGTATAGCAGCGCCGGGGCGCATCCTTCACCAAAGGCGCAGACCCCACGGCGCAAGAGGCCCCGAACCGCGCATAACGTGCAATCTCGTGCAATTCTCGCCCCGAGGTGCATGAGATGGCGCATTATGCGCGCTTTTTCAGCATTTGTTGCGGCGTTTTCCCAGTTCGCGATTGCCGAACCTTCTTCGAAACCGCGCATAACGTGCAATCTCATGCACTTCCCCGGCGAAATTGCACGAGATTTCACGTTATGCGCGGTTTGCACGATTAAAGGCCGGCAATGATACAATCGTGCGAAACCGAGCGAACGGGGGGCTCCATGCGCAAGTGCGATCTTCACGATGTAATAGACGAGATAAAGAAAACCTACGATTCGTCGGACGAGATATTCTTCACCGACCCCGATCGGCGCATGCCCAACCGAAACGACATCATCGCCATCCTGAAGGACCTGCGAAACATCATGTTCCCGGGCTACTTCACCGACGGCGCACAGACCTCGGCCGACGCCAGCTACTTCATCGGCAACACGGTGCTGCGCGTGGAAGAGCATCTTGTCGAACAGGTGCGCCTGGCGCTTCATTTCCGCGACGGCCAGGGAAAGGGCGCAGACGAAATCGCCGAGCGCGCAAGCGAGGTGGCCTCGGCCATGCTCTGCAAGCTGCCGAGTATCCAGCGCATGCTGTACAAGGACATCCAGGCGGCCTTCGACGGCGACCCTGCGGCGCAGTCCAAGGAAGAGATAATCTATTCGTATCCGGGCTTCTTCGCCATATGGGTGTACCGCATTGCGCACGAGCTGTATTCGCTGGACGTGCCGCTCATCCCGCGCATCATGACCGAATACGCGCACAGCCGCACGGGCGTGGATATAAACGCCGGCGCCACCATCGGCGAGTACTTCT
>DMNP01000406.1 GCA_003452695.1 Eggerthellaceae bacterium | reverse complement strand
TGCATGTCGCCGCCGCCGATGGCGAGCACCAGGTGCGCGCCCAGCACGAGCGAGATGACGGTGATGCCGATGAGGAACGGCAGGCCCTCGGCCACGCCCGTGCTCATGCCGAACGGCACGATGAGCGCGACGTAGCCCAAGCACATGAGCAGGTTCAGCAGGTTGCGCCCCGGCAGCATGAGCGGCTTGCCCGAGATCTTGGCCGACAGCTTCAGGTTGGCCACGATCGACCCCGTGAAGGTGACGCCGCCGATGAAGATGGCCAGGCCCACCTCGCCGAGGTGGTACACGTTCATCTGCCCCTCGAAGTAGCCGCCCGGCTCCATGAGGAACGAGTTGAAGCCCACGAGCACGGCCGCCGCGCCCACGAAGCAGTGCAGCAGGGCCACGAGCTGGGGCATCTCGGTCATCTGCACGTGGCGTGCCTTGTGCACGCCGAACAGGCCGCCCACGAGGACCGCCGCCAAGATGAGCCCCGCGGACACGAACAGGGCGTTGGCGTGGAGCAACGCGAGGGCCACCGTGGCCACGAGCGCGATCGCCATGCCCAAGATGCCCAGGTAGTTGCCGCGGCGGGCGCTTTCCTGCTTGGAAAGCCCGGCCAGCGCCAATATGAAGAGGAGGGCCGCCAGCAGATAGGCGACCGACTGGAAGCTCGCCTCGGTCATTTGGAGCTCCTTTCGAACATCTTCAGCATTCGGTTCGTCACCAAGAAGCCGCCGAATATGTTGATAGAAGCAATGGCGATGGCGATGGTCGCCATGACGAGCACCGCGATGTCGCCGGTCGCCGCCACCTGCAGCAGCGCGCCCACGACGATGATGCCCGAGATGGCGTTCGTCACGCTCATGAGCGGGGTGTGCAGCGTGTGCGACACGCCCGTGATCACGTAGAAGCCGATGACGCAGGCCAGCACGAACACGAAGAAATGCCCGGCCATGGCCTCGGGCGCCGCCACTATAAGCGCCACGGCCGCTACGCCCAGCAGCACCTTCCACCACAGGCCGCCCACGCCGCGCTTCCCTGCACCCGCATCGGACGCTTCGGTGGATTCTTCGCCTTGCTGCGCTTTTGCGGGCTCGTCCTTCTTGGGGGCGGCCGACACCTTCACCTCGGGAGGGGGCCACATGCCCTCGCCGTCGAGGGTTACGGTCACGCCGCGCTGCACCTCGTCATCCATGTTCAATGCCAGCTGGCCGTCTTTGCCCGGCGTGGCCAGCTTCAGGAAGTTCACGATGTTCTGGCCGAACAGCTGCGAGGCCTGGCCGGGCATGCGGCTGGGCAAATCGTCGTAGCCGATGATGGTCACGCCGTTGTCGGTGCGCACGACTTCGCCTGCGCGCGAAAGCTCGCAGTTGCCGCCGAGCGCGGAAGCGCCCATGTCGACGATGACCGAACCGGGTTTCATGCCGGCCACGGCCTCGGCCGTAATCAGCAGTGGCGCCGGGCGTCCCGGCACCTGGGCCGTGGTGATGACGATGTCGTTCTTCGCGGCCTGTTCGGTGTACACGGCAAGCGTCAGCTTCTGCTGCTCTTCGTCGAGCGCCTTGGCATAGCCGTCGGCGCTTTCCTGCTTCACGGGAATCTCCACGAACGTGCCGCCAAGCGATTCAACCTGGTCGGCCACTTCGGGGCGCACGTCCGTGGCCGACACGACCGCGCCCATGGATCCCGCCGTGCCGATGGCTGCTAGGCCGGCCACGCCCACGCCGATAACGTACACCTTGGCCGGTTGCGTCTTGCCCGCAGCGGTAACCTGGCCCGTGAAGGTGCGGCCGAACTCGTTGGCGGCTTCGATAACGGCGCGGTAGCCCGCGACGTTCATCATGGACGAGCGCACGTCCAGCGACTGAGCGCGCGAGATGCGCGGTACCGCGTCCATGGCAAGCGCCGTAATGCCCATGTCCTCGAAGGTGGCCACGAGCTGGTCGTTGCCCCACGGGTTCATCCGCGCGATCAGCGTGGCGCCGCGCTTCACCAAAGCCAGCTGCTCTGCGGGCGGCGTGTCCAGGCATACCACGATGTCGGCGCCCCATGCTTGCTCGGCAGGCACGATGCGCGCGCCCGCATCGGCGTACTGGTCGTCAAAGTAGTCTGCGCGTTCGCCCGCACCCGATTCCACGCACACGTCGTATCCGAGCTTTATCAGCTTGCCCACCGTGTCCGGCGATGCTGCAACGAGCGTTTGCCCCTGTCGGGGCTCCTTGGGAATACCTATTTTCATATGTATACTCGCCTATCGTTTCCGGGGCCTTGCCCCGCCGTTGGTCGAAACGCCATTATGCACCTTTTATTCGTTGTTGGCGAAAGATTCACAAACCGGAAAAACAATACGTTACTGCAAGCTGGTCTGGTCGGTTAGCTGCAGTTCGCTCTATGCAGCCCGCCGGGCGGTCGAGCAAGAGGGCGTGTGACCGCTCCGTCGGTTATTGCAAATGCCTTACTATTTTGAATTCTGCGGCACGGAAACCCAAATTGCGCTATTCTGTTCACACCAGCTTGAGAAAGGAGCAGCCGTAGGTTTGGGCTTTTCCGTTTGCAGGCTGTTTTTTGTTCGTCTACGACAAGAGAGGCCACAATGAGCATCACCGTAACCGGACGCAAAATGAACGTAACCGATGCACTGCGTCAGTACGCCGAGGAGAAAATCGGCAATTCCATGAAGGTCATGGACATCGATCCGCTGGATGCGGAAGTCGTACTCAGCGTGAAGAAGAACCCGTCCATCGCCTTGCCCTGCAAGTGCGAGGTGACCATCCGGACCAAGGGCAATGTCGTGCATGTGGAGGAATCCGAGCAGGACATGTACGCGGCTATCGATGTGGCGGCGGCCAAGGTGCTGCGCCAGCTGCGCAAGTTCAAGACGCGCGTCATCGACCGCAAGGTGCGCGCGGGCGCCCATGGCGAGGCCGGCAGCATCAAGACCATGGCCGAGGGCACGGGCGACCTGGACCTGGACGCCCTGATGGCCGATTTGGCCGACGAAGACGAGGTCGTGCGCGTGAAGGAGCTGGAATTCGCTCCGATGACCGAAGAGGAAGCGCTTATCCAAATCGACCTGCTCGGCCACGATTTCTTCGTGTACACCGACCGCGACACCGACACGGTGCGCGTGCTGTACCGCCGCAGCGCCGGCGGATACGGCCTGCTGAAGCAGCCTGAATAGCAAGCCGACCCAAGCGACGAGCAGACGGGAGCATACATGGCAACTATCGATACCATCCGCGAGATACTTTCCGAAAACCTGGACATTGCACCCGAAAGCGTAACCGAGCAGTCCACGTTCGAATCGCTGAACATCGATTCGCTCGACATGGTCGAGCTTATCTGCGACCTGGAAGACAAGCTGGGAATCGATTTCGGCGAGCCCGAGGGGCTGGAAAACGTCGGCGACGTGGTAAAGCACATCGAAAGCCTGTAGCGCTTGCCGACAACAGGCCGAACAAGTTCTCTGCGAAGCGCCCGCCCGAAAAAGCGGGCGCTTCTCTTGTTGTCGCGGGCGGCCGAGCACGAGGGGCCGGCAACACCCGTCGGGCTGGCTGCATTACCCGCGTGAACGCTATACTGAAGCGCATGTCGTTTTCCCGACCAACATACATCGAAGGCGCAAGCATTGTCCACCGATGCGATGCGCGCGTGAAGATCGTCGCGTTGCTGGCGTTTTCCATCGGCATCTTCTTGGTGCGCACCTGGTGGGGCCTGGGCGTTTTCGTCGCGCTGGCGCTGCTGGCCATCGTGGTGGCGCGTATTCCGCCGGTCACGCTGAACCGCATGCTCGTGCCCGTGTACGTATTGGCTGCGGCAACGATGCTGTTCGGCGTGGTGGGCATGCCTTCTGCGGAAGGACTGGCGAACGGCGCGTTCTTTGCCGTGCGCATGGTCGCGCTCGTGGCGGGAAGCTTCGTCGTGTGCCTGACGTCTGCCCCCTCCGATTTGCTGGAAGCGTTTCGTTGGTTCATCGGCCCCTTGGCGCGCGTGCGGGTGCCGGTGGACGACATTTCGCTCGTGCTTTCGCTGTCGCTTCGCTTCATCCCGGTCATCGAGCAGGAATTCGATGCGGTGCGTAGGGCGCAACGTGCTCGTGGTGCGGACAGCGCGCGGTCCGTGCGTCGCACGCTGCATGTGTGGGGAGCGGCGTTTTCAACCGTGTTCGTGAATCTCTTTCGCCATGCAGACGCCCTGTCCTTGGCCATGGATGCCCGCTGCTACGGCATCTGCCCCGCCCGCACCCGCCTTCCACGTGCATGACGGGGGAGCCTGTCCAGACGATCAGGGGGCTTTTGGCGGAGGCCGTCTCGCGCGTGCGTATGCTACACTCGGGGCTACGTTTGCACGGAACGGGGGAGAGCACGACGATGACGCAATACCTGATTGTCGGCCTGGGCAACCCAGGCGAAGAGTACGCGGAAACACGTCACAATGCCGGATTTCGCACGGTGGACGTGTTGGCGGGCGAAGTGAACGCGCGCTACTGGAAGAACGAATGCGGTGCGCTCAGCGCCAAGGGTGCCTATCACGACATCGACGTGGTCCTGGCAAAGCCCCAGAGCTTCATGAACGTTTCCGGTGGCCCGGTGAAGAAGCTGTTGGATGCCTACGGCATCGCTCCCGACCATCTCGTGGTCATCCACGACGAGCTGGACATCGACCCGGGCACCGTGCGCGTGAAGTTCGGCGGCGGGCATGCGGGGCACAATGGGTTGCGCTCCATCTGCGACAAGCTGGGCACGCGCGATTGGTTTCGCGTGCGCTGCGGCATCGGTCGTCCGCCCGGGCGCATGAACGTGTCCGACTTCGTGCTGTCGGTGCCCCGCAAAGAGGCTGCCGACGATTTCCAATACGCTGTCGACCGCGCCGCCCAAGCCACGCTTTCTTTGCTGGATGTGGGCCTGGAGCGAACGCAGTCGCTGTTCAACGGATAGCGCCTAGCGCGTCTGCGGGCATCGGCGATCTGGGCCGGCCGCGAAAAGCAACGGAAAGCAACGGGCCGGCATGATTAATTGCCTCTTAGCTTGGCAGGCGCCTTTCACCGGAGCTGTTGGCTATTCGAACAGCTGGGCCACGCTGGCATTGTCGTAAACGCACTGGATGGTCTTGGCAACGAGCGGCGCCACGGACAGCACCTTTATCTTTCCGGTCTGGCGCTCCAGCGGCACGGGCACCGCATCGGTTACGACGACCTCGGTGATGTTGGAGTTCTCGATGCGATCGTAGGCCGGACCGCTGAACAGTCCGTGGGTGGCGCACACGTACACCCGTTCCGCACCGCGCGCCAGCAGCGTGTCGGCAGCTGCGCACAGCGTGCCGCCCGTGTCTATCATGTCGTCGTTTATTATGCAGATCTTGTTCGTAACGTCGCCGATCAGCGCCGTTATCTCGGATTGGTTGTGGCGCGGGCGATCCTTGTGCATGATGGCGATATCGCTGTCCAGCAGGGTCTGGAACTTCTTCGCCGCCTTCGCGCGGCCCACGTCCGGCGACACGACGCATACCTTTTCGGGGTCGAATCCCATCTTGCGGTAGTAATCCACGAAGATGGGCATGGCGGTCATGTGGTTCACGGGCATGTCGAAGAAGCCCTGGATGGCGTCCTGGTGCAGGTCGATGGCGATTACGCGGTCGACGCCCGAAGCCGATATCAGGTCGGCCACGAGCCGCGCCGTAATGGGTTCGCGCGGGGCGGCCTTGCGTTCCTGGCGCGCGTAGCCGTAGTGCGTTATGACCGCGCAGATGGAACGGGCGGATGCGCGCTTGGCGGCATCGGCCATGATCAGCAGCTCCATCAGCGCGTCGTTCACGTCGTATCCGTTGCCCGAGCATACCGATTGCAGCAGGAACACGTCGGCGCCGCGCACGGTGTTCACGTAGCGGGCGTATATTTCGCCGTTCGCGAATTTCTCCAGTTTCACGTTGCCAAGCGACACGCCCAGCTCCTTGGCCACCCCTTCGGCCAGCGCCGGGTTCACCGACCCAGCACACAGCACCATGGTCTTGTGCATATCAGTCATGCGTGCTCCTTGCATCGTGTTTTCCACCTAGAAGCATTAAACCACGGCTAACCCGGCCGTGTGTCCTGAAAACGGGTATTGGGACAAAAAGGAGACAAGGGATGCGCCTGGCAAGCGATGGTGGCTCTTGCAATAATCCTGGTCGGTTATTGCAAGACGGCAACCCCGCTCTTCGTCGCAATGGGAGGGGAAGCATTTGCCTTGGCACCTGTTGCTGCGATAGCCGACCTCGGCTATCGCATCCAGTTAGTGCAGGAACCGTACATATAGTGAAAATGTACGGAACATTTGCGCTTGCGGGGAAGTACGCTGTTCTCGTTAAACACGGGGAGAAGGAGAACAGCCATGCACTTTACCGAACCCGTTTACCGAAACCCTTACTGGCCGACGTGGCCACTGCTCGAAATCACCCGCGGCTGCACGCACAACAAGTGCAAGTTCTGCACGATGTACAAGGGCGTGAAGTTCGGTGTGGCCCCGATGCAGGACATCGAGCAGGATTTGCGCGAGCTGGCTGCCACTGTGCCGGATGCGCGCACCATCCAGCTGCTCAGCGCCAACCCGCTGGCGCTTCCCTACGACAAGATGGCGCCCATCTTGGAAAAGATAAACGAGTACCTGCCCCAGATGGAACACGTCTACACGGCGGGCCGCGTAACGGACGTGCGCAACAAGACCGTCGACCAGCTGCGGGCGCTGAGGGACCTCGGCTTGAACGAGGTGTCGCTGGGTGTGGAGAGCGGCGACGATTGGACGCTTGCGCGCATCGACAAGGGCTACGCCTCGGCGGACATTCTGGAGCAGTGCCGCAAGCTCGAGGAGGCCGGCATCGACTATTGGATGACGTTCCTGAACGGCGTCGCCGGCCGCGAGCATAGCCGCGATCATGCAGTGAACTCGGCGAAGGTGTTCAGCCAGTGCAAGCCGATTCGCCACCATGATGATCGCCGGCGGGACCGACGTGCGCACGGTGGCGAGCTACCTCGGCCACTCGTCGGTCTCCATGACGCTCAACACCTACGCGGACGTCGACCCCGACGCGAAGCTGCAGGCCGTCGGCAAGATAGAGGACTCCTTCGACATCGACATGGCCGGCATCTGCGGCGACAACCCGCTAAGTGCGCCTGTTTCGCAGCCGCAGATTCCGGACGTCACCTTTACCATCGAGCAGTTGGAGGCGATGCTGGCCCAAGCTAAGCGGATCGAAGAAGCCCAGTGATCCCGGAATCGCTCGCGATATGCAGGAGAGGTGCTCTATAGGGTTCCGGATGAACTATCTCGGGTAACATCAAAACAGCTTAGGGCGTCAGCCGCTTGCGAACGGAAGGGCACGATTCGGCAACATATCCGCAATACCAGATTAAAAAAGCCTATACTATGCATAGTCTAGGCTTAAACAAGGAGGCAACGATGGCGGCGAGGAGCGCAGAGGTGAAGTCGTACGTGCTGCCCGACGTGAAGTCAGGGGCACAGGCGGTGTACGCGCGCTGGGGCATGAGCCTGAGCGACGCGGTGAACACGTTCCTGATCAAGTCCATCGAGGTGGGCGGCCTGCCGTTCGACATGCGCCCCGAGGCGCGGCCTGCATACGACACGTCGTCGGTGCTCCCGATCGACCCCGCATATGGATCGAGCGTCCTGCCCGCCGACATGGACGACGAGGAAGGCGACCTCTATGGCAGCCTCGTCCGCTAGCGCGAAGCCGACGCCCTGGGAGGTCTGGCTCGCCTACCTGCGGTTTGCCGACCATCCCGAAACCGGCAAGGTGCGGCCCGTCGTCATCGTCGACGACATGGCCGCCGCAATAGTCGTGGCGAAGGTCACCACCGCCGACACACGGGAGCGCTACACGTACTGCGAGCTCGCCGACTGGAAGCGGGAGGGGCTGCTCAAGCCGTCTCGTGTCCAAGTCTCGCCACTCTTCCGGCTCGCGCAATCGGATCTCCTCAACGGGGAGCCGCTCGGCATGCTCACCGAGCGCGATCGGAGAGCCCTGAGCCTGATGCTGATGCCGAAAGATGGTGAAATGGCCTAAGAAAGGCACTGGCCGACATCGCCGCGTATCGTACTCGCTATGAGCGAAACCAGGTTTGCGATTGCAGTCGACTTTTCCGACGCCTTGTGATAGAGGGCGTACAGGTTTATCTGCATGGTGGGATCAGAAAGCGGCACGACCTTCGCCCCGGAAGGCGTGTTCTCCTTAAACGAGATGGACGCGATTCCGACAGAGTCGTCCCGGCGAACAGTCCGCAGCATGAGTCCCACGTTGGAGATGACGTCGATTGCGCCCATGTCGAGGGCGACGAGAGCCAGCCGATTACGAACGGGCGCCTGTGCCCCAGGTGCCTGGCGCTCAAGGACTACACCTACCACGAGGACCGCATCGTGCATCCCATGAAGCGCGCGAAGGAGTTCCGCGGCCGCTCCGACAAATGGGAACAGACGACCTGGGATGAAGCCTACGACATCATCGAAGAGCAGGTGGGCATCATCAAGGAGAAATACGGCGCTGAATCCATCGCCGTGTACGGCGGCACGGGCCGAGAGGCATCGATGTTCTACTGGCCGATAGCCTATTCGGTACTCGGCACGCCGAACGTCGTGTACCCGTTGTCGGGCGTGTCGTGTTACGGTCCGCGCCAGATGACGGCAGCGTTCATCCTGGGCGCCGGGTACCCCGAGATCGACTATGCAGCGTACTACCCCGAGCGCTTCGACAACCCTGAGTTCGAGCTTCCCAAGTACGTGGTGTGCTGGGGCAAGATGCCGCTGTACTCCAACGGCGACGGTCTGTTCGGGCATGCGCTCATCGACATGATGAAGATGGGCACGCGCTTCATCTGCATCGACCCGCGCATCACGTGGCTCGGCGCGCAGCCGGGCAACCTCACGGTGCAGCTGCGCCCCGGCACCGACACAGCGCTCGCGCTCGCGCTTATCGACACCATCATCAAGGAGGACCTGTACGACCACGACTTCGTCAACCGCTGGTGCTACGGCTTCGACAAGCTGACCGAGCGCGCTGCCGAGTATCCAGCCGAGCGCGTTGCGGATATCTGCGGAGTGGACGCCGAGCTCATCCGCATCGTGGCACGCCTGATCTCCATCAACCACCCGGTCTCGATCGCCTGGGGGCTCGCGGTCGACCAGAACCCCAACGGCACCATGGCCGGCCAGGCGATCCTCTCCATCGCGGCCATCACCGGCAACATCGACGTGCCGGGCGGCCTTACCTTGGGCGCGCCCTTCACCAACATGGGCGGCTGGTCCGGCAACTCGATGGAGTTCCTGCCGCAGGAACTCGTCGAGAAGAAGCTGGGCAACAAGACCTACCCCGCGTTCCACGGCCCCAACGCCACCTGCCAGTCCGACGAGATCCTCGATACGCTCGAGAGTGGCAAGCCCTACGAGCTGCACATGGCGTGGATCAACTCGACGAACTTCCTGTCACCGACCTGCTCGGCCCAGCCCGAGCGCTGGTACAACGCGCTGAAGGACATGGACTTCACGGTCGCGCAGGACACGTTCATGAACCCGACCATCCAGGGCTTGGCTGACATCTTCCTGCCGCTGCCGACGTTCGCCGAGCACGATGGCCTGGTCGTGCCCTACTACGGAGCCAACAACGTGTGGACCGCCTGCATGGCCAAGGCCGTCGACGAGCCGGATACCCGTTCCGATCTCGAGGTGTGCCTGGAACTCGGCAAGCGCCTCTGCCCCGAGGCGTGGGGTCCCTACGCGGACGTCGAGGAATGGCTCGACGTGCAGCTGGTCAACGCCTACGGCATCACGTGGAAGGAGTTCCGCGAGATGGGCATGTACTTCCCGGGCAACGAGTACCGAAAGTACGAAAAGGGCCTCATGCGTCCCGACGGGCAGCCCGGCTTCAACACCGTGACCGGTCGCGTCGAGCTGTTCTGCGCCGCCTACGGCGCCTGGGGGCTCGACCCGATGCCCAACTACGAGGAGCCGCGCTTCCAGAAGAATGCCCGGCCCGACCTGGCCGAGAAGTACCCGCTCATCATCAGCTCGGGAGCGCGCACGCCGCTGTTCTTCCACTCGGAGCTTCGCCAGGTCGACGTGCTGCGTTCGAAGAACCCCGACCCAACCCTGGAGATGCACCCGAAGGCGGCCGCCGCGCGCGGCATCCGCGAGGGCGACATCGTGCAGGCGTACAACCTGTTCGGGCACGCCAACGCGCGCGTCACCCTCGTCGACACCATCCACGAGGACACGGCGCACATGCAGCACGGCTGGTGGTTCCCCGAGGACGACCCCGACTTCCCGAACCTGTACGGCGTGTTCAAGTCCAACTTCAACAAGCTCATGCCGCATGAGTGCGTCGGTCAGCTGGGCTTCGGCGCGCCGTACAAGTCGATGGTCTGCGAGGTTCGCAAGGTCGACAGCCTCGACGCCGAGGGTCCGGCAATCGAGGACCCGCTGAACATTTCGAACACGAAGGGCTCCGGTATGGGAGAGGGCTACTTCTGCACTGAAGAGAGGGCGGTGTAGGAAATGGAGAAATACGCTGATTACGGTCTGCTGATCGACTACAAGTACTGCACGAATTGCCGTTCCTGCGAGGTGGCATGCCAGCAGGAGAAGGGGCTCGCATCCGATCAGTTCGGCATCCGCGTGTTCGAGTCGAAGGCCGAGCGCAAGGGCGATGCAATCGACGACGCGTGGGATTGGGCGTACGTCCCCATGCCCACCTGGCGCTGCGACCTGTGCGCCGAGCGACTCGACGCAGGCCGCAAGCCGATGTGCGTGAAGCATTGCCTGGCAGCATGCATGCAAGTCGGCCCCATGGATGAGCTCGCAGAACGCGCGAAAGAACTCGGTGACAAGGTAGTCATTTTCAAGCCGACAGGCGCCAAACGTGTCGATATCGGCACCATCGGGCCTGAGCAGCTGACGGGCGAGGGGTACGACCCTGCTGACTATCGTCGAGAGTACGACGGGTCTGCGGCCAGCGTGGACCTCGGCAACGCTTGGGAGACGCGCGAGTACCGCGTGGTCTTGCAGCCCGGCGAGATCAGCCTGCCTGCGTTCGCAGCGCTCTCGATCGAGGACCGCGTCGAGTTCCTGCAGGGCGAGATCGTGCGCGGCAAGTCGCCCGAGGACCTGCTCGACGAGCTCGGCCTCACGATGCAGGAGCTTTCCAACTACGATTGCGTCATCCTTGGCCGCGAGGTGCGCGCCATCCCGAAGAAGAACACGATCTAGCCAGCTCATTGGATTGCGCAGGCGCCCCCAATCGGAGGCGTCTGCGCACGTACAACGCCGCTTTTCGCACTGTAGGACACTTCGAATTGCTTTCAGGAGGCCCACCATGGGAACAAATGACTTGACTGGCACAACCGGATGGAGCCTCTGTTCTGCGGGAATCTCTTCAGGCTCAACCCTATATTGGCGGGTTGACTACAACTCGCTTCACAGGGGTTATATCGTCGAGGAGGACGATACTCGATTTTGCGGCATTGTATGCGAACAAGGCCGAAACCCCTATTCACCCGAAGGCGTTATCGAGAAGGTGCTGCTAGCGGCAAACGGCATCGGCGATGCGATTGAGGAATTCGAATCCTGCTGCTTTGCGAACGCTTATCAGATTCGATGACCGGATTCTAAATCTATGTGGCTGTAGCTTGGGGGTTATCAAGCAGACATCCGAGGACATGTCGTCTTGGCCCGTTTCATCTATGAAGCAATTCAGTCTCGCCAAAGATGCAGTGCCTTTCAAAATAATATGGCGGGGTAAAGCCCCCGCCGATCTGGAGCCTTCGGGCAAACCCTCCGGCACGATAATTAATACCACATCACTTTCATCCTGAACAGGCGTCGGGTGCAGACGTCGATGAACTGGAAACTCACGTCGTTGCGTAGCTCACAATGCGCACCGGCCATTCCGCCGTGATTGTAGGTCTCAATACCCTACCACTGGCTTCCTATCTGCGGAAATCCAAGATTCCTGTTGGTCATTTGTTGGTCATCAACACGTTTTGACCGACTGC
>DMNP01000005.1:4728-5361 GCA_003452695.1 Eggerthellaceae bacterium | reverse complement strand
CCACGTGGAAGTTCCGCGAGATGATCGAGTTCCGAGACCGCATGGTGCAGGAACTTGGACTGGACTTCATCGAATACATAAACGAGGACGGCGTGGCACGGGGCATTAACCCCTTCGATCACGGCGCGGCCTACACGGACATCATGAAGACGCAGGCGTTGAAGGATGCCTTGGAGAAATACGGTTTCACGGCCGCCTTCGGCGGAGCACGACGCGACGAAGAAAAGAGCCGCGCCAAAGAGCGCGTGTTCTCTTTTCGCGATGCCAACCAGGTGTGGGACCCGAAGAACCAGCGCCCCGAGCTCTGGAACCTGTACAACGCGCATGTGCACCCCGGCGAGAGCATGCGGGTCTTCCCGCTTTCCAACTGGACCGAAAAAGACATATGGCTGTACATCCAGCAGGAGGGCATCGAAATCGTTCCGCTGTACTTCGCCGCCGAGCGACCCGTCGTGGAACGCAACGGGCAGCTGATTATGGTCGACGACGACCGCATGAAATTGCTTCCCGGCGAAGAAGTGCTGCACGAAAAGGTGCGCTTCCGCACGCTGGGCTGTTATCCGCTGACCGGTGCCGTGCGGTCGAATGCCGAAACGCTCGACGAGGTTATCGCAGAGACGCTCGGCGCCGTCG
>DMNP01000005.1:0-4647 GCA_003452695.1 Eggerthellaceae bacterium | reverse complement strand
TTGACCGCGACGGCGGCGAAGCCAGTATGGAAAAACGCAAGCGCGAAGGGTATTTCTAAGATGAATGGAACGAACAGCGAACGCAGGGAAACCGCACAGGCCGAAGAATTGCAGAATGGATTGCTGAAGCTCGTGGCCTGCGGTTCCGTCGACGATGGCAAATCCACGCTTATCGGGCGCATGCTCTACGATGCGAAGCTCATCTACGCCGACCAGGCACAAGCACTGGAACTGGAAAGCAAAGCGGGGTCGGCTGATGGCGAATTGGACTATTCCCTGCTGCTGGACGGCCTTGTGGCCGAACGCGAGCAGGGTATTACCATCGACGTGGCGTTCCGCTACTTCAACACGGAAAAGCGTAGCTTCATCGTGGCCGACGCGCCGGGGCACGAGGAATACACGCGCAACATGGCTGTCGGCGCCAGCTTCGCCGATTTGGCCGTTATACTTATCGATGCATCGAAGGGGCCCCTGACGCAGACGTTGCGCCACATGCGCATCTGCGCGCTGATGGGCATCCGCCATTTCGTGTTCGCCGTGAACAAGATGGACGAAGTCGACTTCAGCCGCATTACCTTCGACCGCATTGCCGTGCGCGTGCGCAAGCTGGTAGATGAATTCCAGACATCTTCGGTCGTTATAATCCCGTTATCTGCGAAAAACGGGGACAATGTAACAGAACTGTCCCGAAATATGGACTGGTATGAAGGACCGACACTGCTCGGACACTTGGAAACCGTCGAAGTATCCGACCAGGAAAACGCTGGGAAATTCACCATGCCGGTGCAACGCGTCTGCCGTCCCAACAGCAGTTTCCGCGGCTTCCAAGGCACGGTTGCCACGGGACATGTGAACGTGGGCGATGCGGTATCGGTGGTGGGCAGGACCACTTCGGCCCACGTGGCTTCGCTGCTGGTGGGAAGCGACCAAGTGCAAAGCGTTGTCGCTGGTCAGGCGTGCACAATAACACTCGATGACGAAATAGACATTTCGCGCGGCAATGTAATCGAGCGCAACTCCCCCGCTCGCAGCGGTTCGTTCTTCACGGCAAAGCTGCTCTGGATGGACGACACCGACCTGCTTGCAGGCAAGAACTACCTGTTCAAAATAGGCACGATGTCGGTGCCGGGCATTGTTCTTTCCGTAAAGCACAAGATAGACGTGAACACGGGCGAGCATGTGCCGGCCGAACGCATCCGCAAGAACGAGATTGCCGAATGCGATATTTCGCTGGGCGGACGCGTGGCATACCAGGAATTCTCCCAAAACCGCGTGCTCGGTTCGATGATCCTTATCGACCGCCTGACCAACATGACATCGGGCTGCGGCGTTATCGAGCATATAATCGACCGTTCGGACAACCTGACCTGGCATGAAATGGACGTGGACCGCGGCCTGCGCGAGGCTCATATGAATCAGCACGCCTGCACCATCTGGTTCACAGGACTGTCGGGTTCGGGCAAATCCACCCTCGCCAACGCGGTGGAGCGGCGCCTGCACGCCGAAGGGCGCTATACGATGCTGCTCGACGGCGACAACATTCGCCTGGGCCTGAACCGCAACTTGGGTTTCGAGGAAGCCGACCGCATCGAAAACATCCGGCGCATTGCCGAGGTAGCCAAGCTGATGAACGACGCGGGGCTTATCGTGCTCACGTCGTTCATATCGCCCTTCGTGCGCGACAGGCGCAATGCGGCCGAGATAATCGGCAATGACAACTTCATCGAGGCATATGTGTCCACACCGCTTGAAGTGTGCGAACAGCGCGACGTGAAGGGCCTGTACAAGAAGGCGCGCGCGGGGCTGCTGGATAACTTCACCGGCGTAACGAGCCCCTACGAGGCGCCCGTGAATCCCGACATTACGATAGATACCAGCGCCGAAGACGTGGAAAGCGCTGCAGAGCGCATCGTTGCCCTGCTAAACCAGCGCATCGCCTACCAACAAACCGTAGAGGAATGACCCGAGGAGACCCCATGAAGCGTCTGCTGCTGCACATTGGCACCCCCAAGACTGGCACGACCGCTATCCAGTACTTCCTGCAGCAAAACCGTGACACCCTGGCGAAGCAGGGAATTTCCTTTCCTCTGCTTCCCAGGAAATGTTCGCGCGATATCCCCCTGAACCGAAACGCGCACTTCCTGCTTGCGCTTGCACTCGACAGAGTTAAACCCGAGAAACACCCCGAAGACTACTTACGATTCGCAAAGGAGAACTGGAAGGCCTTCGAGAGCGTAGTGCGCGAAAACGACACGGTGCTGCTTAGCGATGAATCATACTGGAGCCGATACGCATCGTGCTTGGATTTGTGGGATGCAGTGCAGCAACTCTGCTCCGAAGCTGGCTTCGACAGCGTCGATATCTACGCATATTTGCGGCGCCAGGATGACTATGCGCTGTCGCTGTGGAATCAGACGATTAAAAGCGGCAAGCGAAAGACAATGACGATAGAAGAGTACCTGCAAACGCAATACGCTGCGCAGATACTCGATTACGATGCCGGCATACGCAGGCTGGAAGCCGCCTTCGGTCGCGAACACGTGCATTTGCGCGTCTATTCCCGTAACGCGCTGCACAACGGCGACTCGCGGGTGGACTTCTGCTCGTTCGTGGGCATAGAACCGAGCGATGAATTCGTCTTCACCGACACCACCGAAAACACCAGAATTAAAGCTGATAACCTTGTTGAGATAAAACGTCAGGCGAATTTTGCTCAATCGTATTTGCAAACCGACAATTTCCTGAACAACTCGTCGAAAGTAGAGAGCTCGAGAACTGAAGGAACCACACTGTTACCATACGACCTGCGCATGCGGCTTCTCGCAAAGCACGCCGAGGGGAATGCGCGCATCGCCCGTGAATACTTCGGACGGGAAGACGGCCAGCTTTTCGATCCGCCGACAGGAGTTTCGAAAGACTGGGAATACGACAGCCAGACGTTCGCATACGACACGGTCCGCTTCTTCGCCGACGCCATAGCGCGTGAACATGCCGACCGGGTCAAAGCGGAAAAACTGCTGAAAGCGGCTTTGGAGCAACAGAGAAGACACGAGAAGCAAACTGCCCGTCTTGAGCAAGATCTGGCGCATATGGAAGAGCGCCTGGAATGTTTGGAGCGCCAGTCACGCAGCTCGAGCACAAGCCCGAATATCATTGCGCGCATATGCCACAAAATTTGGTTTCTTCGCGCACAGCTCGCACCCAGCGCTAGTCGCGTTCGATATGCTTTCCTTCCAACAGAGGATTCCGGCGAATCTCGACCTGGTTCTGCGAACCCATAATGTACATGCGCGACACGAACACGAGCATGTGGGTGCCGGGCACGATGTCGCGTCGGCGGTTCAGGCCGCGATGCGTGCTCACCCGCACGCCGTTCACGTTCAGCGTCAGCTCCATGTAGAAGCCACGGAACGACACGTCTTCCACGACGCATTCCTGGGCGATATCCAGCACGTCGGCGAACTCGGCGTTGTCGGGGCGGAACGCTTCCACGAATTCGGGGCGAATGACGGCCGTGCTGTCGGAGTCGCGCTTCTCGAAGCCGTTGAACAGGTCGTAGTCGGCCACCACCGGCGCGTTGCCGGCGAACTGGGCCACGAAGGCGGTTGCGGGCGTCTCGTAGATGGCGGTCGGCGCACCCACTTGCTCGATGCGGCCCTCGCTCATCACGATGATGCGGTCCGATACCTCCAGCGCCTCTTCCTGGTCGTGCGTGACGAAAATGCTCGTAATGCCCAGCTTGCCCACGATGGAACGCAGCCATTGGCGCAGTTCGCCACGTACCTTGGCGTCAATCGCCGCGAAAGGTTCGTCCAGCAGCAGCACGCGGGGATTCGGCGCAAGAGCCCGTGCGAAGGCCACGCGCTGGCGTTGGCCGCCCGATAGCTGGTTGGGATAGCGGTCCTCCATGCCGGCCAGGCCGATGAGCTCCACGAGCTCGGCCACGCGCGCATCCACTTCGCTCTTGGGACGCTTCTGCACGTCCAAGCCGAAGGCGATGTTGTCACGCACCGTCATATAGCGAAACAGCGCATAGTTCTGGAACACGAATCCGATGCCGCGCTGCGATCCCGGCATGTCGTTCACGACCGTGCCGTCGATGGCTATCTCGCCCGAATCGGCGCTCTCCAACCCCGCGATGGTGCGCAGGATGGTGGTCTTGCCCGAACCGGACGGGCCGAGCAGGGCCACGAGCTCGCCCCGCTCCACCGAAAACGACACGTCGTCGAGCGCTTGGAAATCCCCGAAACGCTTGCAGACGTTCCTCACTTCCACGTACATCAGCGCGCTCCCTTCTTCTTGGCGCGGTATTCCACGACATTGCGCGCCACCAGCAGCGCAATTGCCAGGATAACGAGTATGGACGACACGGCGAAGGCCGCGGTGATGGAGTCGGGCGTGCCAGCCATGTACAGCGCATCCACCTCGAGCGGCAACGTGAAGGTTTCGCCGCGGGTCTTGGACAGCGCATATACGGCTCCGAATTCGCCGAAGGCGCGCGCCGCGCAGAGGATTATGCCGTACAGCATGGCCCAACGGATCTTCGGGAAGGTAATCTGGCGGAAGATGCGCAGGCCCTTGGCGCCCATCAGCGCCGCGGCCGCCTCCTCGTCGCTGCCCTGCGAATGCATGACGGGCAGCAGCTCG
>DMNP01000136.1:687-4777 GCA_003452695.1 Eggerthellaceae bacterium | reverse complement strand
AGGGGGACGTTTCTCTTGACACAGGCAAGGGCAGGTTTTTCAGCGCATCGGATTGGTGTGTCAAGAGAAACGTCCCCCTGACACACGCTCTTGCATGCGCGATTTGGCGGCACTGCTATACACTGGGATGGTGGGTATAACACCCGGCCGCGCGTTACGATTGGAAAGGACCTGATGCATGTTGAACCGGTTTTCGCGGACGGAGCTGCTGCTCGGGGAAGATGGGATGCGTGCGCTGGAGCGCGCGCGGGTGGCCGTGTTCGGCGTCGGCGGCGTGGGAGGATACGCAGTGGAGGCGCTGGCGCGCAGCGGCGTGGGCGCAATCGACGTCGTGGACCACGACCGGGTGAGCCCGACCAACGTGAATCGCCAGGTGGTCGCATTGGAATCGACCATCGGGCAGTTCAAGGCGCAGGTGATGGCCGCGCGCATCCGAGACATCAACCCCGCCTGCCGCGCGACCGCGCACATCTGCTTCTTCCTGCCCGACACGGCCGACCAGGTGGACCTTTCGCAGTTCGACTACATCGTGGACGCCGTGGACACCGTTACGGCCAAGCTGCTGCTGGCCGAGCGCGCCCAGAAGGCCGGCGTGCCCATAATATCCAGCATGGGCACAGCCAACAAGCTGGACCCCACGGCGCTGGAAGTGGCCGACATATCCGAGACGAGCATCTGCCCGTTGGCGAAGATCATCCGCAAGGAATGCCGCAAGCGCGGCATCGAGGGCCTGAAGGTGGTGTACTCGAAAGAGCCGGCCAGCCCGCCCAGCGACCAGGCCATGCAGCGCTATCTGCACGATGCGGCCGATGCCGACCCATCGGTCATCGACCGCTTCGGGCGCGCGGGCGTGCCGGGCTCGACTGCCTTCGTCCCGCCCGCAGCCGGCCTTATCCTGGCAAGCGAAGTCGTGAAGGACCTGGTCCGAAAAGGGTGATTCATTGCCCCGACGGCAATGAAGCAACGGGGGCTGCTTATAGGCGCCGAGGAGATTCGGCCCGTTTGGCGCGGCCGAGACGAGCAAGCGCTGATTTATCATGCCGGCCCCGGGCGCGCAGGGCGACGCGCTTCGCCTTCAAACCTTATTTTCCCACGTCAGCGAGCTCATTCGGTTTTCAGTTGAGGCGCACTCGCCCTGCGCGCCCGGGGCCGACAGCATAAAACAGCGCCTACCTAGAACGCGATGTACGGGTCTCGCTTCAGTTGAAGCAGGAAATCGAAGGCATCGTGCCGTTCGGCAAGGCCGGCGCTGCGCTGCGCTATGCGCACGCAGGCGGCATGCACCTGCGCGGCAATGGCGTGGATGCCAGCCATCTGGGCCTCGTCCAGGTATTCGGGAAGCCTGCCGCCGGAATAGCCGGACTCCCCCACGCCCAGGAAGCGCGCGGCCAGCTGCGCGTCGTAGCGCCCGGTGGCGCTAAGCAGGCCCACGACATCGGCCGTTACCTCGTCCCACACGGGCAGCACGTCGTCGGGCATCGTGCGGCGGCAGACCACGTGGGCGCACTCGTGGTGAAGGCGTATCTCGCGCGACACGGCCAGCCACCGCGCATCGCCGAAGGGTGTGTCGGACGCCGGCACGTTGCTGTACGGCCCTTCGGATATGACGACGATCTCGGCGCGGAACGCGCCCGGCTGCTTGGCCCGGCGCGCGAACTCGGATCTCCAGTCCTGCCCGCCCGCAGCTTCGTAGTCTGCGCGCGCCTGCGCCACGGCAGCCCAATCCGCAAGGCCCCGGTAGGTGATCGCGCCCACCGTGCGCGCTATGGGCACGGGCTGGGCTTTGTGGCCGATTACCTGCAGGAACGTTTCGAAGTCGCGGCGCTGCTTCAGGAACAGCCCCTCCACCGGCCCCGCCGGCGTTGCGACCGAGCGCAGCTCGTCGTCTGCCGACGAGGCGAAATGGTCCAGGTTCGCCTCCGCAGGCGCAATGCCGAGCCCGCTTGCCAGCCGATGCGCGTCCTGCGCGCCTTCCGCCGGAGCCACGTAGAGCTGGGGGAAGCGCTGCGCCAGGGCCTGCAGCGCCGCACGGCCGCGAATCGAGTCCTTCATGGCGCTACGCCGCCGATGCGCTGGACGCTGCCGCAGAGCCCGACGCGCTCGCAGAGGCGGCTGCAGATCCCGACGCGCTTGCAGAGGCGGCCGATTCTACGGAACCCGCGGCATCTGCGGAACCCGCGGCGTCCGCGGAGCTGGCGGCATCTGCGGAGCTGGCCCCGGAAGCAGAGCTCGCATTGCTCATGCCAAGCTCCTCGGCAGTCTTTCCAGTGGCCTCCTGCAAGGCATCGTCCAACTTGGCGTCGGCTTCGGCCATGACCTGCTTGTCATAGGCGATTATATCGATGGTGCCCACGGCATTTTCCGCGCTCACCACCACGTCGAATTCGCCGTGCGCGTCCACCATGTCCGCTATGTTGTTCGTGATGTCGCCGTCGAAGGCCACCGTGCCGGCCTTGTCCACCATCTTCACGTGAAACGAGCCGCGCTCCACGATGTGGTTGATGCAGATGCCGAAGCCCTCTTCGATGGTCACGGACGACGTTGCCGTGCCGCTGGCCCCGTTCGTCGCCTTCGCATGCACGCTCTTGCCGTCCGAATCGACTGCCAGCTGTCCGGCAGCGCACGCCGCAAGCGCCAATGCCAGCGCCGCGCCGAATGCCATTGCGATTAACTTCCTCATGGCGAATCCTCTCTTCTTCGCAGGACCCCTCCAAAATGGGTCGGGAGCACATCTCTTTCCAGATCGTTCAGGCGGGATCGGCGGTGTTCAGGCGCAGGACGCAGGCCTGCAGCTCGCGCACGGCCTGTTCCGTTATGGAATCCGCATCGGCCGTCCCGCCCTGCACCGACGCATCCAGCTCCAGGCAATCGCGCACGAACTGTTCGTGCTCGGGTTTCAGCATGCCCATGCGCCGCGCGGCAGCGAAGCCTTCCTCCAGGTCGTTCGACTTCGCCGCGCGCCGCAAGTGCAATATGACAAGGTTGCACGTGCCGTGGAAACGGTCGGCAAGCCCAATCTCCTTCATGCGGGCCCCCTTCCTGCAAGTACGCCAGCGCAAGCGCCCTCCTTGCGCTGGCGGCCGTACCCGGCACCGTGCTACTTGCGCACGTTCACGGCAACGGCCGAGAAGACCACGTCTTCGTCGCCTTCCACGACCTCCACCGTGTGATTCGCCTTGAAGCCCTGGTCGGCGGCCACCTCGAATTCATCCACCACTTCCGGCTGTCCGAAGCCCGCCTTCGCCAGCTTCTCGAAGAACTCGTCCTTCGTGCGGCCCGCCTGCACGCTGTTGCCTATGGCACGCGCCTTTTCCACGACCGCTTCGTCGCGCTGCCTGTCCGAAAATATGGTCTCGCAGATGAGCAGCCCGCCCGGCTTCAGCACGCGGTAGAATTCGGCAAGCGCCTTGTCTGCATCGTAGAGCAAGGTCATCACGTTGTTTATGTAGACCACGTCCACCGAGCTGTTGCCGATGCCCGCCGCTATAAGGTCTTCGGGATACGCCACGTGAAATTCCATGTTGCTCTTCTTCAGGTGGTTCTTCACCAGCGCCTTTTGCACCCCGGCTTCGGCATCGGCGATGTAGCTCGGCGACCAGTCGGTGCCGATTACATAGCCTTCGGCCCCCACCATCGCCGACATCTTGAACACGCCCTTGCCGCGCCGGCAGCACACGTTCAGCACGCGCTTGCCGCCCAGGCTGGGCAGCGTCATGCGCGACATGCTGGCAAAGCCCCACTCGAACTGCTTGCCGTTGTAGTAGCGTGCCAGCTGGTCGGCGCCGAACGACGTGCCCGAGGCCGCCAGAGCAGCCGGGTCCGCCAGCGCAGCGCTGTCGGCCGAAGCAGAGCCCGCGCGCGGCTGCGGCTTCACGGGCGTGCTCGAAGCCGAGGCGCGGCCGATGCCCGCGGCACCCGCCATGTCCACGCCCAGCGTGTCGGCAATGTAGTCGTAGGCCGAAGACTCCTTTTCCAGCTCCGTCAGGGCCTGCACGCGCTCGGACAGGTTCGTGCGGGTTTGGTCCACCTGCAATTCGTCGTTGTGCGCGTAATAGCGGTCGTTTCCGTAGTGCGCGATGTACTTCGTGGT
>DMNP01000136.1:0-553 GCA_003452695.1 Eggerthellaceae bacterium | reverse complement strand
GAACGCGTTGTTCATCTTGCGGTCGGCATCTGCAACCAGCGGCTCGATCTTCTCCACTTCGGCGCGGTAGGCGGCGTTCACCGTGCCGAACGCGTCCGGGCCTTCCTCGGTGCCCGCTATCGTGCAGGCGGCGATTATCTCGCGCAGCTTGCGCAGCACCAGGTTCGCATGGCGCCGATAGACCGCCTTGGCGGTGCCGGCGGCCGTCTTGCGGGCCAGCTCGGCTTCGCGCATGCGCAGCGGCGCCGCTATGGCGTCTTCCACGTTGGCGCCGCCCATCAGCTTGGGTTTCGCGGCGCGCAGCTCGTCGCGCAGGTCCACGACCACGCCCTCCTGGTCTATGGCCTTCTGGCAGGCGGTGCCGAGCGCGTCCAGCACCAGCCCGAGCAGCGCCACGCGCTCGTCGAACTCCGCCTTCTTCGCGCGTTCCAGGATTTCTGCGTCGGCATCGCCTTCCAATATGCGCCCTATCTGGTAGTCCGAGCGGTATTTCTCGAACAGCCCGTAGTAAGTGGCGAACTTGTCGGCGATGTCGTCGTCGCGCAGGAACTGC
>DMNP01000179.1 GCA_003452695.1 Eggerthellaceae bacterium | reverse complement strand
AGCTTTCGGATGAAGACGAGCTGCTTGCCCAGGTGGAGCGGGCGGAAGGTGCGTTGGAGCGCCGTGCGGCGCTGTACGAATACGAGCGCGTGGGCGATGTGGAGGAATCGAAGCGCTTGCTGTACGTGGCACTGACCCGTGCCAAGGAGGCGCTTGTGGTGTCGTGCAAGGGCAAGCGCGCCAAGGACAATCCCGGGGCCACGCCCAAAAGTTGCCTGGGTGCCATCGTGTCTGCGCTGGCGGGCCCGGACGGCTATTTCGAAGAGGGAAGGTCCACGTTCGATTACCGGGGATCTGCTCCTGCCGTGGTGGAGCACGTGGCGTTGCAGGTGCCGGAAGATGCGGGCGACGCCCCTGCTCGGGAAGTCGATAATCCTGCCAAGCCCTTTGTCGTGCCGCAGGAACCGCATTATCCGCACATCGCGCGCGTGCCCTTTGCGCCGGCTCGCGAAGGCGTGTTCAGCTATTCGTCGATTGCGGAAGCTTCGCACGAGGGCGATGTGCTTCAACAGTTGGCTGCGCGCCATTGCGTGTCGGTGGACGCTGCGGGAGGCGATTTCATGTCTGCCTCCGGAGGTTCGGGGGAAGGCGAGCCGAGTTCCCAGGACGACGCCGCTGTGCCCGATTTCTCGCTTCTTGCCCGGTACGCGCAACGCAATGCGGTGCTTGCAGACGAAGACGAGGGATCGTGGGCGTATACGGGTGCAACCTGCGCCGACGATGACAAGGCCACCGACCTGGGCACGGCTTTCCACCGCCTGGCGCAATATGCCTGCGCGGTGCGCAAACCGCTTGCGCCCCTGGCTGTGCCGCCCGTGTCGAAGATCGATGCGCAAATGCGCAGCGGCATGCTGGACGGCGTGCAGCGTCTGCGCCTGGAACGCGCATTGGACCGCTGGTTTGCAAGCACGGTGGCCCGGGAAGCAGCCGCATTGCCGGACCTGGCAGCCGAGGTGCCGTTCTTCGTGCAGGTGCCGGGCACCGCGCAGGGCGGCGAGGGTTTCCTGGAGGGCGAGATAGACTTGCTCGGCATGGATGCTCGGGCGCAGCGGGCGCTCGTGGTGGACTACAAGACGGGCGGCAACGATGCGGAAACCGAAGAGCAGCTGAGCGTGAAGCACGTGCTGCAAGCGGCGTGCTATGCCTACGCCATCATGCAGCAGGGCGTGCGGGAGGTCGATGCCGTGTTCGTGCGCGTGGAGCGCCCGAATGCTGCGAATCCGGACCAGCCCCAGTGCGTGCGCTACCATTTCGCCGCAGACGACCTGCCCGAACTGGCCCGGGCGATTGCGACCGTGCACGCCCACGCGGTATGGGGAGACGATGAGTGACCCTGTCGGCGCAGATTCCGCATGGCGGTGCACTTCGCCTTCGAATCCGCCATCAGTTCGCTCTGGTGCAGCCCGGGCGGCCGAGTGCGAGGGGCGTGTGAAACCGAAACTCGAATCTCGCCTACCCGCGCCACCTGCCGCGCCACGGCAAGCGCGTCCATGTTCATATCGGGTAGAATGCTCCCTGTAGAGATTGGGAGGGAGCAAACATGGGCGGTAGTATCATGCGACCGATGGTTACGCGGCGGAATTTCCTGAAGGGCATCGGCTTGCTGGGCGCGTCGGCGGCACTTGCCGCTTGCGCGCCAACGCAGCAAGGCGGCGGACAAAGCGCAAGCTCTTCGGCCTCTGCATCGCCGCTTCTGGCCATCATTCACACCAACGACACCCACGGCCACGATGTTGCGGTCGAGGGCACGGCGGATACCAAGGGCAACTTCTCGATGGCCGCCGTTGCGGCGCTGAAGGCCGAATGGCAACAGAAGGGCTACGACGTGCTGCTCGTGGACGCGGGCGATGCGACGCAGGGCATGCCTATCGTCGACACCGTGAAGGGGTCCTCGGCGATCGATTTCATGAACGCGTGCGGCTACGACCTTATGACCGTGGGAAACCACGATTTCGACTGGGGCGTGGATGCACTTGCGGCCAACGAGAAGGCTGCGAACTTCCCCTTCCTGTCGGCCAACGTCTTAGACAAGCAGACGGGCGAGCTGCGCTTCACCGCAAACAAGGTCGTTCAGCTTTCGGACGGCACCAAGGTGGGCCTCTTCGGGCTTACCACGCCCGCAACCGCCACGACCTCGGACCCGAAGAACGCGGCCGGCTTCGAATTCCTGCGCGATGACAAGCTGTTCCAATGCGCGCAGGAGCAGGTGGACGAGCTGCGAAAGCAGGGATGCGATCTGGTGGTGTGCGTGGGGCATTTGGGAAACAAGGAGGCCAGCGGCGGCACGAGCAAAGACTTGCTCGGCCACGTGACCGGCATCGACCTGTTCATCGACGCGCACGACCACGACGAGGTGTGCGAAGAGGTGTCGGGGACGCTTCTCGTGGAAACGGGCTGCTATCTGCACAACATAGGCGTCGTGGTCATCGACAAGGGAACGCCGGATTACCAGCCCCTTGCCGCCGGCTCCTACGATGGCATCGATTCTTCGGTGCAGGCCATTATCGACGAGCAGGAACAGCGCGTGAAATCCGAGATGGCCGTGGTGCTGGGATCCACGCCTTTCCTGCTGAACGGCGAGCGCAGCCCGGGCGTGCGCACCCAGGAGACGAACCTGGGCGATTTCTTCGCCGACGCTTTGCGCTGGACGGCTTCTCAGGAGCTGGGACGCCAAGTGGACGCCGGGCTTATCAACGGGGGCGGCATCAGGGCTTCGTTGGGGGCGGGCGACATCACGCTCGGACGCATTAAAGAGGTGATGCCCTTCTCGAACGACGTGGCCGTCATCAACGTGACGGGCGCGCAGCTGCTCGAGGCAATCGAGGCCGCGTGCCAGACCGTGGGCAAGGAGAAGGGGATAGGCGCCTTCCCGCAGGTGTCCGGCATCAGCTATGCCATCGACGCCTCGGTGCCCTACGAGGAGGGCCCGGCGTACCCCGGTTCCACCTATTCGTCTCCGGCGGCCGTGGGCGCCCGCATAAGCATTGCCGATGTTGGCGGGCGCGCTTTCGACGCGAACGCAACGTATTCCATTGCAACCATAAGCTTCCTATGCGACGGTGGCGATACCTACTACGCCTTCAAACAGGCTTCGGAAGCCGAGAAACCCACGACCTTCGGGTTCGACTACGAGGCGTTCACAAGCTATCTCGTAACAGCTTGCAACCACGTCGTTCCCGACCAGTACGCCGAGCCGCAAGGTCGCATAACCATCACCGGCCTGGCCTAACGGTCGCCATGCTGCTTGTCCTCCTGGCGTAGCTGCTTCAGAATGGCGCGCCTGCGCGCGCGTTCGTCGGCGTAGGCGCGCTTCTCGGCGGCATGCTGGCGCCGGGCGGCGTCTTCCGCTTGGCGCCGCCCGGCCGAGGCGGCTGCCTTGGCGGCTTTCGCCTGGGCGCGCTGCTGCTTAACGAAGTCGCGTGTGGCCTGGCCTTCCTGCACCGAAAAGCGGCAGCCGCAATAGTTCTGCCGATACATGCCCAGCTCGCGGCTTATGCGCGTGGCCTCGTCGTAGTAGGGGCGGAAGTCGCGCACGAGCGCCGCAATGCCCGCCTGCTCGCAGGCGCGTTGCGTTTCCTGGCCGATGATGTCGGTGAACTGGTACGGGCTTACCGCAAGCGTCGTTGCCAGGCCTTCGAACCCGTTATCCGCCGCGTAGGCCGCGGCTTCCTGCAGCCGCAGGCGGTAGCAGGCCCGGCACCGTTCCCGCCGCCGTTCGTCGTCCAGCAGCTCGGCCACCGACTGGGGCGTTGCATGCGCCTGGTCCTGTGCGGGGGCGCCGCCAACGTGGCGCGCGGAAAGCGCCGGGCTGTAGTCGCGTATGGCCTCGCCGATGGGCGCCACCTCGCGCTCCCATGCGGCGGGGTCGTATTCGCCTTCCACGACCTCGAACCCCTGCGCGGCGGCATAGGATTCCAGTTCGCGCAGGCGTTTCTCGTATTCCGCTGCGGGGGCGATGTTGCTGTTGGCGTAGAACACCGAAATCTCGTGGCCTTCTTCGGCCAGCAACCGCGTCGGCATGATGGAGCATGGCCCGCAGCATGCGTGCACCAACAACCTCATTTACGCCTCCCTGCCGTTCACCGTGGCTTGCACAGGGTATACTACCACCCATGAGCTTGTTCGAATGCAATATCGAGGCAACATCGGATGCCGCCCGCGCCCTGCGCTACGAAACGGCGCATGGCGCCTTCACTACGCCGATGTTCATGCCGGTGGGCACGCATGCCACCGTGAAGGGCATAACGCTGGACGGACTGCACGACCTGAAATCGCAGGTCGTCCTTGCCAACACCTATCATCTGTACATGCGCCCCGGCGTGGACGTTGTCGAAGAGGCCGGCGGCGTGCAGGCGTTCATGGGCTACGACGGTCCCATGCTCACCGATTCGGGAGGGTTCCAGCTGTTCAGCCTGGCGCACCTGATGAAACCCGAAGACGACGGCGTGTCGTTTCGGGCCGACGACTACGATGGCTCGAAGCACCGCTGGACGCCCGAGCTGAACATGCAGATTCAGGAACGCATCGGCGCAGACATCGTCATGCAGCTGGACCAGTGCGTGGGGTATCCCGCCGACAAGGCCGATGTGGCCGCGGCAACGAAGCTGTCGTGGGAATGGGCGAAGCGCTGCCTGGCCGCGCACAAGCGCCCCGACCAAGCGCTGTTCGGCATCGTGCAGGGCG
>DMNP01000416.1:6498-6725 GCA_003452695.1 Eggerthellaceae bacterium | reverse complement strand
GCGCATTTTTCGTGTTGGGAAACCGTGCGCGATGCCGAGTTGTAAACTGTTCCTTTATTGAAATGAAACGACAAACGCGGTCTGGCGGTGCTCCTTCTTGGGAAAGCGAATAGTACTTGCTGCATACGATATGGCGTCGGCGCTGGTCGTCGCGTTGATATTCGCGTGCGCACCGCTGGGCGCGGCCTATGCCTACATCGATCCGTCGGTCATGACCTACACCATCC
>DMNP01000416.1:0-6446 GCA_003452695.1 Eggerthellaceae bacterium | reverse complement strand
CCATCCAGGCCGTGGCGGGCGTGGCGGTGGCGCTGTCTGCCGTGGCGGGCGTGGCGCTGCGCCGTGGGCGCAAGACGCTGTTTCGCGTGCTGGACATCGATGAGAACGCTCGGCGCACGTTCGAGGCCGACGTGCACCGCACGGACAGCGCGAATCGCGCGGAGGGAGCGTCCTCGCAGCCGGAAGGCGCCGTTGCGTTTGAAAGCGCAATACCCGCACCTTCTGCAAGCGGCGATTCGCCTGCACTCTCGCCGGTTCCCATTCCCGCGGCTGCATCGTCCGACACCACGGTTGCTCTGCTCTCCGTTTCCACGACTGCCGCTTCCGGAGAACAGGTTGCTTCGATTCCCGCATCCGCGGAAGGCGGCGGTTCGCCCGTGCCCGTGCCCGTGTCGGTTCCCGCACCGGCGGCCGAGTCCATGGCTGCGGCTCGGTCCATGGTGGCACCCGCTTCATCGGAACCCGAACAGATTTTCGTGTCGGCAGAAGCGGAAAGCCCCGCAGCGCCTGTTTCCGCACCGGTGCTTTCACCCACGATGCTTGTCTCGGATTCGCCCGTGCCGGCGCCTGATCCTGCGGGCGCATCCGCCCTTGCGCCCGCATCTGCGCCCGCGGCGGAACCTGCGAGCGGGCCCGCAGACGCACCTTCTCTCGCAGGCGCGGCCACAACCGCACACGCGGCCGACGCGCCCGCTGCCACCGCCGCGCCAAGCGAGCCTGCCTCTCCTGCAGCAGGGGAGCACTCGGGCAAGCCGCCCGCAAAGAAGCGCAGGAAGCTGTTCGGCGGAAAGCCCTACAAGCCCACGTGGAAGGAGCGCCTGATCTACGGCGCCATCGTGGCAGCGTTCTTCACCCTTACCATCTATTTCATCGCGCCGCTGGAAATCGTTGCCGGCGCGGCGGCCGACCTCATCTATTCCGTCGGCGACGTGTGGTGGGTGCTGGTCCTGCCCGACCTGGGCATTATCGCCGGCATCACGGCCATCTTGGCGTTGTTGCGCGGACGCGGTTTCGGCGTGGCGCTGCTCGTGGTGTGCGCGGTGGGACTGTGCGCCTATCTGCAAGCGCTTCTGCTGAACGTGGGCCTTCCCGCAGCCGACGGCAACACCATCGTCTGGGCCGACTTTATGGGCATCGGCGTGGTGTCGACCGTCGTCTGGGTGGTGGTCATACTGGCTGCCATTGTCTTCGCGCTGCTGCGCCCGCGTCGCGCGCAAGGCGTGGCTGCGGTGCTTTCGGTGTTCCTGGTGCTCGTGCAGGCCGTGGGCCTTGGCATTCTGCTCGTGGCGCCGTCCGACGGCGCGGGTGCGGGCGCGGGCCAATCGGGTGGCAAGGTGGTTATGACCGAGGACCAGCTGTTCACGGTGAACCCGAACCACAACGTTATCGTGTTCATACTGGACACCTACGACACGGCATACCTCAGCCGCGTGCTGGACATGAATCCGAACCTGCTGCAGGACCTGACCGGCTTCACGAACTACGAGAACGCCACCTCGGCCATGATTCCCACGCGCTTCGCCATTCCCGAAATGCTAACAGGCCAGATGCCCAGCTTCGACGAGCCGTTCTCGGTGTACACGCGCAACCGCTATTCGCGCGGCACCTATCTGCAGCAGATATACGATGCCAACTATTCCATCGGACTGTACACCGATTCGCTGCGCATAAGCTCCCTGCCCGCAAACGAGCAACTGGCCGTAACCGGCAAAACGGTGAACATGCACGATTTGCCCAACAGCATGATGGACTTCGGCGGAACGCTGTACTCGTTGTACCAGATGGGCCAGTACCGCGATGTTCTCTGGCCGCTGAAATGGGCGTTCTGGTACTACACCGACCAGATTAACCAGACTATGGTCTCGGCCAACGAAGACACGGCTCCCGACGAGACCGTGTACGTTATGGACGACATCCGCTACTACAACCGCTTGCGCGATTTCGGGCTTTCGCTGGAACCGGGCGGCTATGACGGCGCCTTCCGCTTCATCCATCTGCTGGGATCGCACTATCCCTTTAACTACGACGAGGAAGTGAACGACCTCGGGCAGGACAACTCCAACGTGTTCAAGCAATCGCAGGGCGTCATCCGCATCGTCAGCGAATACGTGAACCAGCTGAAGGAGCTGGGCGTGTACGAGAACACGACCATCATCATCACGGCCGACCATGGGTATTGGACCATCACGCTGGAGCCCATCGAGGAAACCAGCACGCCTATCATGTTCGTGAAACCCGAGCAGTCGGCCGAGGAGGACGCACAGCCCATAAAGGTGGACGAGAAACCAGTAAG
Source organism: Eggerthellaceae bacterium (assembly GCA_003452695.1). Taxonomy (GTDB): domain Bacteria; phylum Actinomycetota; class Coriobacteriia; order Coriobacteriales; family Eggerthellaceae; genus UBA9715. The sequence continues at coordinate 4,153 of DMNP01000416.1, read as the reverse complement.
CCACCTGGACCTGCAGGCAACGGTACTTGATGCCATGGGGTTGGACTACAGCGAATACACCCAACGCGAACAGTGGGCGGGCTATTCGATGTTTGGCCCGATAGACCCCGACCGCAAGCGCTATTACCTGACCACCGACAGCGAACCCGACCTGACCGAGGTGCAGTTCCGCGAATACCTGATAGACGGAAACGCGCTGGACTGGAACAACTGGTCAGAAACCGGCCGCACCATCGACGCCCAGAAATAGGGCGCTTAACTTCATTCTCTGGAAGAGGGCGGCCTAATAGGACGCTATTTAGCCCCTTTCGCCATGAGCGAACGCGCCGGTGAAGCGTTTTCGCAGCTCGGGATACCGACGGACTGCGCCTGAAAAAGCAAGGGGCATAACGGGGCCCTCTTATGCCCCGACGCGCCCCGAGCGCAATGGCCGGGAGCCGAAGGCCGCAATGGCGCAAGGAATGCGGCATCTGGCATCGCGCTTCATGCGCGCCCGAACGGCCGGGTGTCCTTCGCGGGGCCGCAAGGGCTCTTGGCGCGCGGCGCCGCATCCCGCGTCATCGGCCGCCGGCGGGCCTGTTCTCGGCCGCGAGGGCGTTTGCCATGGCAAGCGACATGCCCAGGTACAGTCGCTCCTCGAAGTCGCCCAGGTCGATGCCGGTCAGGGCGCCGATGCGCTCCAGGCGGTTGAGCAGCGTGGAGCGCGCCACGAACAGCTCGTCGGCCGCGGCCGATGCGTTGTACCGGCACCGCATGAACGCGGCCAGCGTGTCCAGCAGCTGCGTGCCGTGCTCGCCGTCGAAGCGCTCCAACTGCACGACGGCCGGGTGGCAGCTTGCACCGATGGGGTCGGCGCCGACGGTCTTGTCCACCAGCCATGAAAAGGCGTAGTCGTCGAAGCGGTAGCACCAATTGGTCGGGTCCGCATCGCTGCCGAATGCCAGTGCGTCGCTCGCTTGCACGAGCGCCGAGTCGATGTCGGCCATATGCGAGAACGGGCGGCTTATGCCCACCTTGGCCAGGTTGTCGCGCGCGACGATGGGCAGCGCTTCGCGGTAGTCCGTCCACGGTCCTACGGGAACGCGCCGCGTGTCCACCAGCATGAACAGCCCTGCGCCGTCCTTGAAGCAGTAGGCGTGGGGCCAAGCCAGCTCGAAGCGCTGCGCGATGTAGTCGCTCTCGTCGCTTCCGTCGTTGGTGAAGCTGCGGTCGATGCGCGCCACGACGTAGGCGCCGTGCGCCTCGTGCCCGCATTCCACAAGTGCCGCCTGCAGGGCGCCGTAGGCTGCGGGCCGGTGCGCAACCACGCCTTCCAGGGCCCCTTTCACCAGGCTCGACTCGAATGACGAGGGACCGAACGACCCGATGATTCCATACATCTCGGAAACGAAGGTGCTCAGGTAATTCAGCAGGAATCGCACGAAGCGCGCGCTCAGCTTGTTTCCACGATGCGGCATGACCAACGACCCGACCAGGCGTCCCTGCGAAAACACGTTCTTCATCATCAGGTTGTGCGGGCCGGGCATGGCGAACACGTTGCGGTTGGCGCGCATGTAGCGATAGCCGCGCGACGACATGAACATGTCCACCAGATCGCCCTCGAAGAGGTTGGTCTGCGGGGTAGCCGGCGCCGTGCCGCCGCCCATGGCAACCGGCCCATCATCGCCGTCCGCGCCAGCCGGCCCCTTGCCGCCCACGGCAGCCACCTCGTCGCTTCCGCCCACGGCTACATCCATCCCCTGCGTCCAGCACATCAGGCGAAACTGTTCGTCTATCAGCGCGCAGGGGTATTCCATCATGGAAAGGCAAGCGTTCAGCAGCGATTGGAACCCCGCGCGCATGCTCACACTGGCCCGCAGCTGTGCATCGAAGCGCTCGTTGTGCACGAAAGTGCGTTGCATGGTGTTGTACACGTGCTGGAAACTCGCGTCGTCGCGTATGAGCACAGCGGAAATGCCCGCGTCCCATGCCGATTGGGCGGACTCCTCGCCCAGACACACGACCAGCGCGTTTTCCAGTTGCAGGCCTGCATGCGGCCGCTCGAAATCCGGCGCGAGCACCACCAGTCCGCGCATGTCGGCGCTCTCGTCGTACAGGGTGGGGTAGTCGTACAGGGCGGTGCGCGTAAGCAGCCTGCCTTCCACGTCCTGGAACTCCTGCGCCAGCAGATAATGAACGGCAGTTCCGTCTAACTTCATGCGCTCACCTCGCCTAATCTAAGCTGACACTACAAATTGTAGTGCAAAGCTGTAAAATTTCGCAATTACTGATTGCCGCAACCTCACTTCACCCCGCTATCATCGAACCAGAGCGTTTGCTTGCTCGCCAAATCCGTACCGACCGATACAAGGAGGCTCCATGCTCACCGCAAAGGAAAACCTGCGCCAGACCATTATCGACGGAGGCAAGCCCGATCGCTTCGTCAACAACTACGAGGGCATCTACCTCATGATGCACCCGCAGATCATCCACTCGGGCGCGCTGCTCAGCGAAGGCGACATGAACGTGGTCAACGCTTGGGGCGTTACGAACAGCTGGCCGGTCGGTACGCCGGGTTCGTTCCCGGTGCACACGCCGGACAAGCTGGTGGTGAAGGACATCGAGGACTGGAAGGAATACGTGAAGGCCCCGACCACCGATTTCCCCGAAGCCGAATGGGAAGTGTGGCAAGCTGAATACGAGAAGGTGACCTCGTCCGGCAAGGCCTATGCCGCCCCGCTCATCGTGGCCGGCCTGTTCGAGCAGACGCATCACCTGTGCTCTATCGACGAAGCGCTCGTGTACTACATGACCGACCCCGACGAGATGAAGGACCTTATTAAGTACCTGACCGAATACGAGCTGCGCGTGGCCGAGGGCATCTGCGACCACCTGCACCCCGAGGCCATCTTCCATCACGACGACTGGGGCACCGAGAACAACTCGTTCATGCGTCCCGAAATGTTCGCCGAGTTCTTCGTCGAGCCCTACAAGGAGATTTACGGGTACTACCACGATCACGGCGTGGAATTCGTGTTCCATCACAACGACAGCTATTCGGCCAACCTCGTGCCCTACATGATAGAAATGGGCATCGACGTGTGGCAGGGCAACATGGAGTCGAACAACATTCATGAAATGCTGGACAAGTACAAGGGCCAGATCGCCTTCATGGGCAACATCGACAACAAAGACGTGGATTTCCTGGGTTGGACTCCCGAAGACGTTATGAAGGTGGCCCGCGAGCACATGGAGGGCTACGAGTTCCAAAGCTATATTCCGTGCATCACCCAGGGCGGCCCGGGCTCCACGTTCTCGGGCACCTATGTGGAGCTGTGCAAGGCCATGGACATCGTGAATTCGGAGATGTTCGGCTTTTCCATCGAAGAGCTGGAAAACGCTCGCCTGGAGCTGCAGGTGATCTTCGGCTAGAACGCACGTTGCGTCGGCGGCATGCCGGCGAAGCGATTGCGCGGTAATTGTCGGCAACGCGAAGGCGCAGCCAGCAGGGCTGGCTGCGCCTTCTGGTATAGTTACGCACCATGACTTCTTCTTCCCTCGACAATCAGGGCGCGCGCAGAGCCGCTTGGCTGTGCCGCCCGCAAGCCCAGCTCGGCCAGATGGGCTTGGTCGTGTTCATCATCTTGGCGAACACGATAATCCCGTTTTCCATCGACATGTACACGCCCGCCGTGCCATCGCTGCCCGGCTATTTCAACACGACCGAGCAGATGGTGAACTTCACGCTGATGGGCTTCTTCCTGGTACAGACCGTTGCCACCCTTCTGTTCGGGCCGGTTTCGGACCGCATCGGGCGCAAGCCGGTGCTCGTGGGATGTCTGGTGGCCTATCTGGCGGGAAGCGTGCTGTGCGCCTTGGCCCCGACCATCGGCGCGCTTATCGGCGCGCGCCTGGTGCAGGCGCTCGGAGCGGGCACGCTCATGGCCGTGAGCATGGCGCTGGTGAAGGACTGCTTCGTGCCGGAGCGCCGCGAGCAGATGATATCCATCATCCAGGTGCTCGCGGTGGTCGGGCCGGTGGTGGCGCCGCTGGTCGGGGGCATTCTGCTGCAGTTCTTCTCGTGGCGGGCATCGTTCGTGGCGCTTGCCATCTTCGGGGCCATCTGCCTGGTGTTTGCCGTGCTGTTCCAGGAAAGCCTGCCTGCAGACGAGCG
>DMNP01000302.1 GCA_003452695.1 Eggerthellaceae bacterium | reverse complement strand
TCAACAGTGGTTTAACATAGAGAAAAGCAAAGGTTGCGCCTGGGCGTGGCCTTCGGCATTTTCGCCACCTTCAGCATGGTTGCGGTACGGCGCGGCCTTTTCGCATGGAAAACGAGGCAAGACTTCGCCTTCCCATGGAAAACAAGGCGCGGCTTCACTTTCCAAATCCAAAGGTTGCGCTGCGGCGACACCTTCCGCAACTTCACCTTCAACACCTTCTAAACCTGAACGGATGGAGACTTTCGCATGAGCAAGATCGATGAAGTGGACTACTGGGTGCCGGAGCATGTTCGCGAGTACTTGCGCGGCATGGGCTTCCAGTTGCCGTTGGAGCCGATGGAGAGCCATATCAGGGCCTGGCACGAGTGGATGCAGGCCTGCGGTTCCTTTTACGATTACCGCGATTCCGACGGGTTCGGGCGGGTTTACGAGGTTCACAGGCGGTCCATTCACCCCGCCATGCGCGTGTGTCGGGAATGGGGCTCGCTGCTGCTCAACGACAAGACGCAGGTGGTTTGCGATGACCAGGCTTGCACAGACTGGCTGCAAGGTTACTTCGAGCAGACCGGGTTCTTCCCGTCGGCCCAGGCGACCGTCGTGAGGGCGTTCGGCATGGGGACGGGTGCCTGGGCGCTCTGGATTGATTCGGGGAACAAGGACGTCCGCATTCGCCGGTACGACGCTCGGATGGTCATACCGCTTTCGTGGGACGAGGAACGGGTGACGGAATGCGCCTTCGTCACGAGGGCGTACTACCGAGGACAGGCCGTGGACCAGCTGCAGATGCACCTGCTCGGGAACGATGGCGGCGCGGAACCTTCCGCAGCTTCACATTCCCCTTCTGCATTATCGCAGGCCCTGGGAACGGGGAGCCTGGCTGCGCTTTCGCCTTCCAAATATTCCAAAGGAAACGGGGCGGCAACTTCCCTTTCTCAAGGAAAAGCGGGATGGCCTGGCGCTTCTTCATCTTCCCAATCAAACGGGGCGGGACTTTCACCGCATTCTTCATCTTCACACGCGCCCACGAAATGGCGGGCTGGCAATGGTCGCGCTGGGGCGTCACCTTCCCAACCTTCACCTTCGACATCGAAGGCTGTAAACGCGGCGGCATTTTCCAAATCAGATGCTAACGGCACGGCGCAGGCTTTGTGGGCCAACGGCCGCGCCGGGGCGGCACCTTCCAAATCTGGAGATGATGCTGTGGCGCAAGCTTTCCCTTCTGAATCTCTCCCCACCTACGTGATCAAGACGGTCTGCTTCGACGAGGACGGGAACGAGATAGAAGCAGAGGGCGTGTGCGCGGAATATGACACGGGCTGCCCCTTCCCAACGTTTTCGATAGTCAAGCCGGCGATCGAGAACACGCGCGTGGACATGTCGCCTTACGGGCAATCGATATTTGCCGACGCCATCGACGCGGTTCAGGCGGTGGATTTGGCCTTCGATGCCATGATCAATGAGGTGGACGTCAGTAAGATGAGAGTCTTCCTATCGGACGTTCTCTTCGACAAGGAACGCGACGGCAAGAAGAGGGTTTCCATCCCGTTCGGCAAGCAGGACTGCACGGTGTTCCGCAAGGTCATGAGCACGGAGGACACCATTCAGGAGTTCGCGCCGGCGCTTCGCACGGCTTCGCAGGTGGAAGCGCTCCGCATCGCTCTGCAGATGCTCGGGGACCTGTGCGGGTTCGGCATCACCTATTTCGATTTCGATTCGACCGGATACGTCAAAACAGCTACCGAGGTAAGCAGCGACAACAGCGCGTTGATGCGCAACATCGCCAGGCACGAGCACTTGCTCGAACAGTCGATCGCGGGCATCGCCCGGGCGCTTCTCCACATCGCGCGCGGGTTCGGTATCGACCTTCCCCACGAGGGCGCGGTACGCGTCACCTTCGACGACTCGATCATCGTCGACACGTACCAGGAGAAGAAGCAGGACCTTTCCGAGGTCGGCGTGACCATGACGGTCGCCGAGTTCAGGGCCAAATGGTATGCGGAAACACCGGAGGTCGCGGAGGAGAGGGCGGCGGGGCTGCAGGCAGAGGTTTCCAATGCCTAGTGTTCCAAATATGCCAGATGCTGTCTGGCGAATTCGCGGGTCGCCTGAACGAATCTTGGCGGCGAATCATGGGCTATCATTTACAGGAACGATTATCTGCCGCCACTGGTGACGGTTTTTTGAAACGGAGGCGACATGCCAGAGCTCGAAAACCCTTCCCAAGATATTCCAGACACTGTCTGGAATATTCAGAATTCAACTGCTGAACTGGCGTTTCCCGAGGAATTCGAATTCGACGCTGACTTGTCGTTCGACGAGCTCGCCAACGCCATCGAGAAGGTTACGGAAATCGCCCGCAATGTGGCGGCGCAGCACGTCTACAGCGACCAGCTCTGGGCATACTGGAACAACGGCAGGATGATCGTCTCATACGAGCAGAACGGTCGGGATCGCGCGGAATACGGCGACCAGACCCTCACGCGGCTTTCGAAGCGGCTTACGTCCAGGCTCGGCCGTGGCTTCTCCCGTACGAACCTGTACAACATGAGGCTTTTGTTCCTCACCCACAAGAAATTCCAGACACTGTCTGGAAAATTGTCGTGGTCGCATTACTGCGAGCTCATAACGGTGGAAGACGAGCTGAAGATGCGCTTCTACGAACACGAGGCCGCCAACAGCGGATGGAGCGTCCGAGACCTGCGCAGGCAGATGAACAGTCTGCTGTTCGAACGGGTGCTCAACGCCAAGGACGATGCAAGGCGGGAGCATGTGCTAGCACTTGCCAACGAGGGCGTCGTCTATCGCCATCCGGCAGACGCGGTGCGCAGCCCTCTCGTTCTGGAATTCCTCGACCTGCCCGACGACGTCGCCCCTTTGGAAAGGGACTTGCAGCAAGCGCTTGTCAACCAGATCGAGAAATTCATGCTCGAGCTCGGGCGCGGCTTCATGTTCGTCGGCAGCAACCAGCGAGTGCCCGTGGGGACGGACAACGACTTCGTGGACATGGTTTTCTACTGCAAGCCGCTGCGTGCTTACGTTCTCATCGAGCTCAAGACGGACAAGCTGATGTCCTCAGCCGTCGGGCAGATAAACGAGTACCTGAACTACTACGCCACCGAGGTGAACGACGAGTTCGACAACCCGCCCATCGGCATAATCTTGTGCACCGACAAGAACAACGTGAGAGCCCAGTACGCGCTTGGCGGCCTTAGCAACGCCATCTTCGCGTCGACGTACACGTTGAGGCTGCCGAACGAGGAGCAGCTGGAAGACCAGGTGCGCAGAACCATCGAGGCCAACGAGCGCAAGGCCCTCATGAGCGGTGAAGAGGATGCGTAGCCTTGCGCCCGATTCGGAGTACTTCGCGTTCCTCGATGCTCTGCGCGATTCTGGCGAGGTGAACACCGTCTTGGCCGCGACGTACCTGGTGCGGGAGTTTCCGAACCTCCGGGCCGAGGAGGCTAAAGCCATCTGCGCCGATTGGCGGGCAACCTATCACGAAAGGCGTACTCGGCTGGCTCGGTAAAGGTTGGCCGCTGCCGTCGCCAGAGTCTTTCTCCGCTTCGCCGCCTTCAAATTCATATTCAACATTCACATCGGGGCACGGTGCATGCTCGGCATGCGTTAGGACGGTCATGGGATGAGCAACGAAATCAAGGTTCAGAGCATAGGGGCGCTTCTCGAAGAGGCGATAGAAGACATAACCACCAAGGCGAGCGGAATCGATGTACGCGAGGGAGAGCCGCTGTCGACGGGCCTTCTCAACCTGGATGCCGTTCTAGGTGGGCTGCGGCCGGGCGAGGTCGTCTGCATCGCCGGAACCAGTCGGTCGGGCAGGCACTCGCTGGCTTGCCAGATTGGCCTGAGCGCGGCGAAGCAGGGCGCGGCGGTGCTGATCATCTCGGCCGAGATGAGCGCGCGGCAGGTGGCGTTGCGGGCGCTCGCGGCGGACGCCCGGGTCGACCTTGCCGAGCTGGACGCCGGCAGGCTGGACGAGGGCGGGTGGAATCGCGTCGTGGACGCTGCGGGGGCGATCTCCGGGCTCGGCTTGCGCGTGTGCGGCAACCGGGATATCAGCATGGACGACGTCAACGCCTTCGCCGAGGACGCCATGGGCGGTCGCGGCAAGGGCCTCGTCGTGCTCTGCGGCGTCGAGCAGATCGCCGAAACGAGCGGCTGCGATCCTCGATGGGTGATCGAGCGGATGAAGGCGCTTGCGGCTGAGCTGCGCGCGCCCATGGTCGTCACCGTTGACGTGGCCGAGGCCGTGGTGAAATGCATCAGGAAGGGCGGCTACGATCCGTCGGGTATCGGGATGGCGGTCGGCGGCGTTGAAGGCGAGCGCGACGCTCTGATGCTGCTGGATCGCGGCGCGGCTTCCGAGGAGGGTTCCAGGGCGGACGCTCCGGATTTCGGGACGGCGGTCGTGGCGGTGGCCAAGAACCGCTATGGGGAGTGCGGGACGGTCGAGCTCGCGTTCGTGCGGGAGTACGGGCGTTTCCTGGATTTGGTGGATGACGCCGACGCCTAGCCGCGACGCCCTCGCGGGTCGGGTATCTTGTCCCTGGATGGTTATTCGGCCTGCAAGGAGAAGGGCGGTTGCGGCATGGAGCGCGAAGCTGGGCTGGTCGTCAAGTCGTGGTACCCGGAGCTCGACGAGCTACTGGATGGGTTCGCTCCGGGCGAGGTGGCCCTGGTGATAAGCTCCTCCGAGTTCGAGGAGGGGCATTTCGGCCCGCTCGGCGCGGAGTTCGCGATGCACATGGCCTACGAGGCGGGCTTGGCAAAGGCGCGCGTCACGGTGGCCTCCCTCGCCGTCGAGCCCGAATGGGCTGCGGAGTGGCTCAAGGCCGAGGCGCTGCTGCACGACCAGGGCAAGGTGATAGACGCGATGCTCGGCAACGGTGACGACGACCTGTCCGGGTTCGCGGCCAAGAAGCTGGAGAAGCTCGACGTGCGCTACCTGTGCCGCGACGAGATGACGTTCGCCGCCATAGGCTCCGAGCTCGCGTACCCCGCTGCGCTCAAACCGGGCTTCCTGGCGATGGTGGGCTGCCTCAGCTGCGAGAGCGCCGAGGCCGTGGAAATCGCCGCGAAGTACGTCGAGCTTGTCGGGGCGATGGCCCGTGACACGCACGCGTCCGCCGTCCTGTCGCTCGACGTCGGCCCGGATACGATTGACCTGAGCAGCTCCGCCGA
>DMNP01000072.1:422-2984 GCA_003452695.1 Eggerthellaceae bacterium | reverse complement strand
TCCAGGATTCCCACCGCAGTCCCATCTTTCTAAAACTTATTGACTTTTACATAGCTGGCTCGCTCCCGCTTCGCCTTCGTTCCTCGCAGCCCGCGATGAGCGGAGAGGCACCGCCGGTTGTGCCGTCATCCCTTACGTTTCCATTTTGCAGAATGCCTGTGTGACGCAGGGTCGGTGAAGGCCTTGCGCTTTAGGGGGTGGGGGATGGGGACGGGGTAGGCGCCGGTGAAGCAGGCGTCGCAGAAGCATTTGTGGGTGGCGTGTATGGAAGTGTGGAGGCCTTGCAGGCTGATGAATGCGAGGGAGTCGCAGCCGATGTAGCCGCATACTTCGTCGTGGGATAGGTTTGCGGAAATTAGCTGGTCTTGGGTGTCGGTGTCGATGCCGTAGAAGCAGGGCCATCTTACCTCGGGACTCACGATACGCAGGTGGACTTCGGTGGCGCCGGCGGCTCGCAACATCGCCACGAGGCTTTTCGACGTGTTGCCCCGTACGATCGAGTCGTCGATGACGACGAGCCGCTTGCCCTTTAGCATCGACGGCAATGGGTTCAGCTTTACGCGGATGCCCATTTGTCGCATTTCCTGAGTCGGCTGGATGAACGTGCGGCCAACGTAGCGGTTCTTCACGATGCCGTCGCCGTAGGGGATGCCGCTTGCTTCGGCATAACCGAGAGCAGGAGGGATGCCCGAGTCGGGGACGCCCAATACCATGTCCGCGTCGACGGGCGCCTCGTGGGCAAGCGTGTGGCCCATGCGCCTGCGTGCGTTGTAGACGACGTCTCCGTCCAGCACACTGTCGGGGCGCGCGAAATAGACGTACTCGAAGATGCAGTGCGCACGCCTGTCGGGTTCGATTCCCTGTTCCGATTCGATTCCCGAGGCGCTGATCTTCAGGATCTCGCCGGGCTCGATATCGCGCATGAACTGTGCGCCGACCGCATCCAGGCCGCAGGTCTCGCTGGCCACGACCCAGCCGCGCCCGTCAGGAAGCTCGCCGAGCGAAAGCGGGCGAATGCCGTTGGGGTCGCGGAACGCGTAGAGCGCTGCTGGCGTGACCATGACGATGGCGTATGCGCCATGAAGTTGCTGCATCATCAGCTTGATGCCGCTGCGGATGTGGCCCGTGCGCCGCGTGTCCGCGCCTATTGTGCGCGCGGCCACCTCGCTATCGGTGTGGCCGTACAGCTGCACGCCCTCGCCGGCCAGCCATGCACGTTGGGGAATCGTGTCGATGAGCGTGCCATTGTGCGCAAGCGCGATGATCTCGTCGTCGATGGCCGACACGTGGGGCTGCGCTTCTTTCCAACTACCGCCGCCCGCCGTGGAGTAGCGCGTGTGCCCGATGGCGAAATCGCCTTTCAGGTGCGCGAGCGTCTCTTCGCTGAACACCTGGTCGACGAGGCCCAAGTCCTTGTGGATGAGTATCGTGTCGCCATCTCCCACGGCGATGCCTGCACTTTCCTGGCCGCGGTGCTGCAGTGCCTGAAGTCCGAAGCACGTCAAGCGCGCCACGTCCTCGCCTGGGGCGTACGCGCCGAACACCGCGCACGCTTCTTCCAACTGGTCGGGCTTTTCGCCCAGCTCGCTTAATGGCTCCATTGGCTGTCTGCATCCTTCTTTCTTGGAATGAACGGGAAACCGGTGGGACATGGGGCCTGGCTCCTGTGTCACATTAAGTGACGGTTTTGGGATTTCGATACCGCAATCTCAATGGGCACTGGTGCCTGACCCCGTGTCCCACCGCGGACGAAAGAGGGACGGTGGTTTGTTCTGCTGTCGCCCATAACACCCCTTAGCAGTAGAACAGGATCTTGTTGTACGTGGGCAGCGGCCAGGCCTCGGTGCTCACGATGTCTTCCATGGCGTCGCACACCGTGCGCAGGCGGTCCATGGCGCCTAGCACGTTGTCGTGGTACGCGCGCGCCTTGGCCAGCGGCTCGGTTTCGGCCTGGGCTCTTGCAATCGCCGCGTCCAGCTTGTCAAGCGCTTCGGAGATCTCATTCGCCCCGTCGTTCAGCTTGCAAAGCAGCTTCTGGTCGGCCGTCGGCTTCAGGTTGGGGTTTGCCGCCATCTTGGCGTTGATCGTGTGCGCGACCTGCTCGGCGTACGTTGAAACGGCAGGTGCGATCTTGCGCTTGGTCATGTGGCTCATCGTTTGGCCCTCGATATTGATGAGCTTCGAATACGTGTCGAGTTTCACTTCGTAGCGGCTGTGGTTCTCGGCCTCGTTCAGCACGCCGAACTCTGCGAACAGATCGACATTCTTCTGGTCAAGCATGTGCGGAGCGGCGTCCACGAGCGACTTCAGGTTGGCCAGCCCGCGGCGCTCGGCCTCTTCGATCCACTCGTCAGCGTAGCCGTCGCCGTTGAAAATGATGCGCTCGTGGTCGGTTAGCGTCTTGCGCACCCAGCGGTAGGCGGCCTTCTCGAAATCGGCGGCGCCTTCGACGGATTCGTTAAAATCCTTCAGCGCTTTGGCCACGATCGTGTTCAGGATTGTGTTGGCATCTGCCAGGTTTACCTGCGAGCCTGGCATGCGGAACTCGAACTTGTTGCCCGT
>DMNP01000072.1:0-393 GCA_003452695.1 Eggerthellaceae bacterium | reverse complement strand
ACTTGTTGCCCGTGAACGCGAACGGGGACGTGCGGTTGCGGTCGGTGTTATCGCGCTCGAAGCTGGGCAGCACCTTAACGCCCAGGTCCATGTAGACCTTCTCGGCCCCGTCGTCTTCCTTGCCGGCGATGATGGCGTCAACCACACGGCCCAGCTCGTCGCCCAAGAAGATCGAGATGACGGCAGGCGGTGCTTCGTTGGCGCCGAGGCGATGATCATTGCCGGCCGATGCGACCGAGATGCGCAGCAGGTCTTGGTAATCGTCGACTGCTTCGACAACCGCCGCCAAGAAGACGAGGAAGCGCAGGTTGGACGCCGGCGTGGTGCCTGGGTCCAGCAGGTTCTCGCAATCGGTCGCGATGGACCAGTTGTTGTGCTTGCCCGAACCGTTGA
>DMNP01000125.1 GCA_003452695.1 Eggerthellaceae bacterium | reverse complement strand
GGGCATTTTTGGACAGTCTGAGGGGCTTACGAGCGCGGGGGCGTGCTTGGGCGATGCTCGCCATGCGCGAACGAAGCAATCGGATTGTGGGATTTTCGGTTACACCCATGCTCGCCTGGGAGGTTGCCACTAAGTGAATGCCATTGGGCGTGAACTGCAACGTGTGCACGGCGGCTTGCCCCGAGCACATCGACATGCACGCGCCCGATGCGGCACAGGCGCTCGGCGAGTGCGCGCGCTGCGTTCCCTATGCGCTCATCGTGTGTTTCATCTTCGCCATATGGTCGGTCATCACCACCTATATTGTCATCGTCGCCGACGCGCGCGGCATCGCAGGCGTGGCGGCGTTCTTCGCGGTGAACTCCGCGGCCCTGTTCTTCACGAGGCCGTTTTGGAGCAAGATGGTCGACCGGCATGGCATTCGCGTGACGTTCGTGCCGGCTGTGGCTTTTGAGGCCGTCACGCTCGTCTTGCTCGCCGTGTCGCAAAACCTGTGGCTCATGTTGGTGGCCGGTTTCTTGAAGGCCGGCGGCACCGGAGGCGTGCTGCCGGCCATCCAGGCGCAATGCGGCAAGGAGGAGCCCGAGCGCACCGGCGTGGCCATGTCGATGTACTACCTCGGCGGCGATATCGGCTACGCCGTGGGCCCGCTCATCGGCGGCGCCCTCCTCGACATCGTGGGCGAGTCGGGCCTGTTCTGGGCCATGTTGCCCATCGATGCGATGGCTGCGGCCGTCTTCGTGTACTTGGCTCTGCGAAAGTGAGGCGCCGGCACCAGGCGCCGGCGTTTCAAGAACGAGCTGCGGGACGGCTGCTCGAATTGTTTCCGGAAGCATTCTGCTCTGCATTTGTACGATGTGAATCTACATGAATCAGATGATACAATATGAATACTTGTGAATCTTAGCAGGAGGTTCATCATGAGTTACAAGCGGCGCAATCCCTTCACGCCCACGTTCGGGCACGAGCCCTTCGCCTTCGCGGGCAGGGAGGAGCTCATCGACGACGTCATCGAGGGCCTCGCCGAAGGGCCGGGCGACCCCAACCGGGCCACCATCTTCATCGGCCCCAGGGGCTCCGGCAAGACGGTCCTGCTCTCCACGATAGCCGAAGAGGCGTCTCGGATGGGATGGGTGTCCGCGAACGCCGTAACCGGCGCCGGGATGCTCAGCAGCTTGATGTACTCGCTCCGCATGAACGCCAGCCATCTCCTTGAGGAGCCAGTCGCCTCTACGGTGACGAGCTTGCGGGTGGGGCCTGTAGCTATTGGGCGGGAGGTTGTTCGCGAAGATCTTCCTTGGCGCTTCCGTTTCCAGCGCGTTGTCGAAGAGCTAAACGACCAGGGCATAGGCGTCCTGTTCACCGTGGACGAAGTCGACTCCGACTGCGCGGAGCTCATCGAGTTCATATCGTTCTACCAGCTTTTCGTCACCGAGAAACGCGACGTGGCCATGCTCCTCGCGGGCCTTCCCGCAAAAGTCTCGGATCTCCTGATAGCAGACCGCGTCTCGTTCGTGCGCCGCTCGTTCCAGCGCAGGCTGACCAGCATTCCCGACGACGACGTGCGCGAGGCGATGAGGGCCACCATCGAGGGCAACGGCAAAGCCGTTCCCGACGAGGTGCTCGACACGCTGGTCGAGGCTGCCCAGGGCTTTCCGTACGCGATGCAGCTTCTGGGATACGGCGCCTGGCGCTACACGGGCGACGGCGAGAGCATCACGCGCGAGTCCGTCGAGCGGGCGATAAGGCGCACAGCCCAGGAGATGCAGAGCACGGTCATCCGCCCGACGCTGCGCGAGTGCACGACCCGCGAGCTCGAGTACCTGCAGGCCATGACCGAGGACGAGGGCCCGAGCGTCACGAGCGACATCGCGCAGCGCATGGGCATCGGCATGACCAACGCCTCGAACCTGCGCCGCCGCCTCATCGACCGGGGAATCATCAAGAGCATGCGGATGGGCCTCGTCGCGTTCGACATGCCCATCCTGGAGGTCTATCTGCGCGAACATCCCGGCGAGTGGTGAGCGGCTCCGCGCCGCGAGGCTCCGTATAAAAACGAGGTAGCCTCATCGTTCAGGGGCTGAACGGCAACAGCTGCAACAGCCGACTTGGTCGGCTGCGAGACGATTCGTGGCAACGCGCGCCCCTGAGCGAAGCGGGCTGCGGCACAGAGGTCCACGCGCAGTACTGTACGGCGCTCCCCATCGGGGAGGGCCATCGCGCAGTCCTAAAACCTCGAGTTTGCGAAGGCCTGCGGCGACATCGTCGGTGACGAGATGGAGCGCTTCGGGGCGCATCTGTGGCTCGCGTCCGCGTCAACATCCACCGCTCCGTCATGTACAAGCGTCTCAACTAAGCGAAACGCCCGGGCCTCGTCGAATAAGGCAAAGCTGAAATAGAAGTTACAGCGGGATGATGATCGGTTCTTGCACCGAACCGTGTTCGATCCCTATCTCGCCTGCCATATTTTCCCGCCCTCACCCCTCTTCCCGTCCCCGCCGCTGGC
>DMNP01000313.1 GCA_003452695.1 Eggerthellaceae bacterium | reverse complement strand
GCGAGCATCGGCGGCGGCTGGTACGAGAAGAACGTGAGGGACGGCAAGCTGATCGGGCTGACCGTCTACTACAAGACGCCGAACCCCGAGGCGACGGGCTACTACGCCGCCTATTATCGAACCCACTGGATGGGGGCTAACCCAGCCTGGGGAAAGTGGGAGACCGACGATGACGACGGCGGTGCCGGCAACGACCGAGACCAAGTCGACATGATCGAGTTGACGATCTGCCCGTGCTAGCGATTTGCCGGGCGGCTGGAACTGCTGGCCGCCCGGACTTTCGCGTCACGTATTCTGCGGAGCTGCGCAATACACGAACGAGCGGTCCATTCCCCTGAAGTACTGACAGTGCGCCGTCGAGTACGAATAGGCGCCGCACTGCGCCACCGTATCCGCCCGCCCGTGGAGGGGGCAGCCCAGCGCATAGGGCTTCATCGTCGTCGATTCAAGGCGGAGGGGCGCGATGGCGCCGGCTCCGGCCTTTTCGAGCGCCCTGGCCTGCTTGTCGGCGCGTTCCAGAAGCCGGCGCTCTTCCTCGGCTCGCCTCTCCTCTGCCGCCTTCGCGGCTTCGGCGGCCCGCCTTGCTTCCTCGGCCTGCCTTTGCTCGGCCGCCTTCCGGTCGGCCTCGGCTTTCTCGGCGGCCTTCCGGCGCCTTTCCTCCCGCTCCCGCTCGCGGCGGGCCCTTTCCTCTGCGAGCTGCCTTTGTCGTTCTCGCTCGCTTTCCTTTTCCGCAGCGACGGCCTTCGCGTTGAAGACCCAACTCATGCAGCGGCCGTCCCCTTCCGTCAGCACGCTCGCCAGGAACCCCGGGTCTTGGAAGCCGAGCAGTATCTTCTCCCGGTCGTAGTGCTTGCCCTGCTCCTCCTTGCGGAGCTTCAGCAGCAGCCTCAAATCGACCGCGAACGCGTCGCGGCCGGCGGTCCTCATGGCCTCCTGGCTCTTCTTGGACAGGCCGTGGACCAGGCAGATAACGACGAGGAACTCCCGCACGGCGCCCGACCTGTCCGTGCAGGCGACGAGCAGGTCCGGGTTGCCGCGTCCGCTCTCCTGGACGAGGCTGACCGACGCGATGCGCATGCGCCTGCTCGGCGAGAGCTCTTCCTCGTCGTCGGCGAGGGCGTTTCGGTAGGTGAGCTTCGGGAAGACCATGGCGCCGGCCTCGCGAACGACGCGTTCAGCGACGGCGGATATCACGTACTCCACCGCCCACTCGCACGTGCCGCGCTTGTGTGCGAAGTGGTGCGCCCTCTTCGGGCCCTTCCTCGCGATGAGCGTCTGGCCGCAGGTCGGATCGGGGCACACGCAGTTGCACGCCTCCCCGCGCTCCACTTCCTCTATGTGGCGCAAATCGCCGTCGGGCCCCCTGCCGTACAGGATCGAGCCCCCGTCGGGGTAGTCGGCCACCCGTGCTGCCCGCCTTCCGTTCCTCGCGAATCTTAGCTCGCTCCAATCATAAGCTACCGAGACGGAACCGCCCTCCAGGATTGCGGGCTGGAGGGCGGTTGCTTGTGGTTGCTGTTGGCGGTGGTGGCTATTTCAGCTCGGAAGGGCTATCCGGCATCTTCAAGCCGAGCACTTCCTTCCAGAAATCCATATTGCCGGGATCCGCCCCCGCGAGCAGCTCCAGCATGCGGGCTTGCGCTTGGGGCGGCAGCGCGTTGAAGTCGTCGCGCATGGCGGCTTCGGCCTTGGCGGTGCTCTCGTCCATCGCGTCGCTGATCTCGCGCATCTCGTCGATGCTGTAGGACTCCGGCGAGCTCGTCGCCAGCTCGCCCCGGAAGTACGCCATCTCGTGCTCTTCGATCAGGGCCGCCCACTCGGCGTCTGTCCTTGCTGCTTTCATTTACGCCACCTCGCCTTTCTTCTGCATGCGCACCTGCGCGAGCATGGCTTCCAGCTGGTCCTCGGTGAACGCTATCATTGGCGTCGGCGCCTGGGCCGGGGCGTTGGGCTCGTCGTCGAAGAAGCTCGACATGTCGGCGTCGAAGCAGTCCTGGACCTTGTCGACCGCTGCCTTCTTTGCGTCGGGGTCCACGTCGGCGTAGATGTCGAGCGTCATGGAAACCGACGCGTGGCCGAGGTAGCTGGCCACCGTGCGCACGTCGGTGCCGGCGCCGATCATCATCGTCGCGAAGGTGTGTCGCAGGTCGTGGAACGTGCAGTCGAAGTCGTTCATCTTGCAGAACGCGGCGAACTCCTTGCCGAGGATCGAGGGGTTGTAGGGGTGGCTGTCCGGCTCCTGGGTGCCGAGGATGTAGGGGTCGGCCGAGAGCCCGAACTCGCCGAGCACGCGGCGGGAATCCGAGCGCATGGCGCGCAGGACCTCGAACAGGCGCTTGGTGAGCGGGATGGTGCGCGCCGAGCTCTGGGTCTTTGGCTCCTTCTCGTAGAAGCCGCCCGGGCCGTTGCCGAGCGCGTGGCTGACGTTGATGGAGCAGTCGTCGTTGAGGTCGGACCAGCGAAGCGCGCACACCTCCCCGCGTCGCATGCCGGTGGTCAAGGCGATCTCGATGGCGATGCCGAGCGGCTGGGGCTGGGCCTTGCGGGCGAGCTGCAGCATGCGGGTGCGATCTTCGCGGTTGAGGGCGTTTATCGGGGTCTTCACGCGCTTGGGCGGCTTGCAGAAGTCGCAGGGGTTCTTCATGAGCAGGTCCTGCGCCACCGCCCACTTCATGGCCTGCTTGAGCAGGCGGAACGGCTTGGCCACGCTCTTGGGGGCGTAGCCGTCCTTGGTCATGGCCGCCATCCAGTCGTTGACCACCGCGATGCTGATGTCGACGAGCTTCTCGTTGCCGATGTACTTGCAGATGAGGCGCGACTCGCCACGGTAGCTGCGCACCGTGGAGGGCTCGATTGTGCCCGACTCTTCCTTGTAGTCGACGAAGCGCTCGAGGAACTCGCGAACCGTGACGCCAGTGGCGAGCGCCCCGCCCTTGCGCTCGAGGTCCAGGATCAGCGCGTCGCGCTTCTTCTCGGCCTGCTTCTTGGTCTTGGCTTCGATCTTGTGGTACGTTCGCACGACCTCGCCGGTGATCGGGTTCTTGTGGGACAGCGTCACCTCCCACATGTCCTTGGCGCCGTGGCGGCGGATGCTCCGGGGAGTGTAGTTGAGTTCCGTCATGATGCTTTCTCCTTCTGCGCGTTTTCCACAGCAATTTGTTTGCCACCATGGCTGCCACCATAACTGCCACCAAATTGCCACCAACGAGACGATGGGAAAGTCGGAAAGCCTGACAGGCATTGGAAACCGTGATTAAGAAAACCACAAGTTCGCCACATTGACCTGCGGTTTCTGGAAAAGGAGAAAGCACAGATTAGAATTACGAACCTCCCTGGGTCACTCATAACCCGGAGGTCGTTGGTTCAAATCC
>DMNP01000392.1 GCA_003452695.1 Eggerthellaceae bacterium | reverse complement strand
TTGGCGGTCGAGCCATCGTGCGACGACGCTTCTCATGTCATCCTCGCAGTAATAGTCGTTGTAGTAGTCAGTGGCGAACCATCTGCGCACGTCAGCTTCCAGCTTCTCGCGGGTGTCATCTAATGGAATTGCATTAGTTTCGTCTTTGGTTACATTAGTCATTCCGCATCGCCCTTTCGCTCGCCCCACGCGCAGAAGCCATCAGGCTCTACCTTTGTCGGCTCACCATTCCAGAAGTGGCACACGTCGCTCACGTCGGTTGCAATAATCCATTCGTACTTGCTGTAGTGCCTGCAATCCCTGCACCGCACGATTTCTCCCGTGAGCTGGCAGCCGTAGATTCGGCAATCCTCGATGCCTACCCTCGCAATGAACTCGTCTGCCCTGCTGTCGGAAAGCTCGATGATGTACTCGCTCATTCCGCATCACCCCTCAGCCATTCGAGCAGCGCGTCGTAATCGTCGTGCACGAACTCGCTATACGGCATGCAGAGCTGACGCGCCGCACAATCCGCGCAGCCCACCACGCGGCAGGTGTTGAGTGCAAACACAATCCGCGCCGCCCTCTCTGGCGTGCCGAACAGCTCGGCGTACCTCGACGTGTCCCGTGCGCCCTCGTATCCTTCGAGCAGCCGTATCAGGCTATCGGCTGAAAACTCGTGCCGCTCGCCGTCAAGGTCGATGATGACGCGCTTGAAGGCTAAGAGCCGTTCGCGAAGCGTCATCCCGATTACCAGCGTGTCGGGCGATTGGATCGCGCCGGGGTTGATTTCCAGCACTTCGCCCTCGATGTGTCCGCTGAATGTGTCGCAGATTCCGCTCATCCGTCCACCTCGATTCCCAGCTCGCGCATGCGCTCGGCGAACCCGTCCAGCTCCTTCGCGTCGTAGGCGTTGAGAAGCTGGCAGTACAGGTCGATTGCCAGGTCTTCCAGCTTGTCTAGTAGTACGCCGCGCCTGGTCAGTTCCTCGGCCTTGACGCTCTGCGCGTCGTACGACTTGCGCAGCTCGCCCTTAATCTCGGCTATGCGCTCCTGCTGCCGCTGAATCGTCTCGGCGTCGATGTAGTGGCCTTGGCGCTCCTTGCACTCCGAGCACTTGCCCCACAGCTCGCCGTCGTGGACCGCCATCGCGAAGTCGTGGTCGGTGACGGCGACGCGGCGGTTCCATTTCTCGACGAGCCGCGCCCTCAGCTCCATCGCCCGCGGCGAATCCTCGGGTTCCTCGCCCTCTTCCAGGCTGAACTTCCCGTCGCTCTCCATGAACAGGCGGCACTTGCACGCCGTCGCGTCGTCACGTCCGCTCTGCACCGCCCACCAGTACTCGCCGAACTTGCTAGAATGGAGCGCGATTCCGACTTCGCCCCCGCAATGCCAGCATGGCAGCAGTTCGGTAGTGCTCATCGCTCCACCACCTTGTAATCTATGCCGTCCGCCACGCCTTCCAGCCAGTAGGCGAGTCGGTACAGCAGCCTGCATATCGCCCTTCTCATCGTTCCATCACCTTCGCTCCGCATTCCTCGCAGTGATTCGGCGGCTCTGGCTCCGTGGTGGTCACGTCGTGGCCGCATGACAGGCTGTGCGTGTAGAACGTGGTCGATGTTGCCTGCCACTCCCAGCTAATCGTGCCGTTCAGCTCGCTCGTGCGCACGCGCTTGAACTCGCTGCCGCCGTACCCCACGGTGTCGGCGTCCACGACGATGCACGCGACGGTCTTGACTTCGCTCATTCGCCCTCTCTTTCCCCGCGCAGCTCTGCACGTCGCTCGAAAAGCATCTTGTCGTACTTCTTGATTTTCGTCGTGCCTTTGTTCAGCTCAGTCGAATCGTCCGATTGCTTGAAGTGGTCGTAGCTGTCGAGAATCATGCCGAGCAACCATTTGGCATCAGGCTTATGCGCTTTCCCGCGAGAGTAGGCGTTCGCTATTTTCAAACGTGCGCTAACGACCGTCTTGCTGTTCGGTGCGTCTTCGCTAAAATCGTTCACGAACTCTTCGAGGTAATCGTCATCGTTGACGAACGAAACCAGCATGGCGAACTTACCGTAAACAGACGGATTGCCCTTCAATCCAGTTGCTTGGTACATGGCGCGCCCGTATTCGGTCGCCTTTCGAACGGCCTGAAGGTGCTCGTCACCGTAGTCAACTCCATCCTCCGTGGACACGTTCGTTTCGGTGTCCACTTTGCCTTGCAGCGCGCTTAACAGGGGCACGTCGGAGTTTTCCAAGACGTAGCCGAACGGGGCGATTGCTCCGAACAAGCTGGCATTCTTTTCCTCTGGGAAGTAATCGGCGACATTGCGTTTCGCGCCGTTGTCGAGCGTCTTGAACGCGCCTTCGCCATCATCGACCGTTACGATCACCCAGGTTAACGTGACGCCCGTGGCAACCTGCGCTTCGAGCCTGTGTTGCCCGTCGAACAGGGTGCCATTTACGTCGCGAACGAGAGTCTGCCCGTTCTGCGAGTTAAACGTGCCATTTCTCATCGCGCGTCGAATCATTCGGTTGTGAGACCTACGCTGACGCCTGTTGCGGCAGTAGTTGTGTTCTAGCTGCTTCGCAGCGTCTTCTGGTGTCCATGTCTCTATGGACACGCCCATGATTTTGCTCATTGCTCAACCTCCGTTCCCTGCGCCTCCACGGTGCCTTCGCGCGCCACGGAGCCGTAGAGCCTTTCGCATTCCCTGCGTTTCGCGATGGCCGCAGGGACGCGCTCTTCGTATTCCCTGTAGGTGTACACGCCGTCCGTCATGGCGTCCGCCTCTTCCAGGCACTGCTGGTACACCTGCTGCCTGCTCGCGGCGTTGGCCCCCGCCCTCAGCGGGTCCGCGCCTCCCAGGCCGACGAGCCAGCCAAGGGCGGCGGCGAGTATGCACGCAGCCGCCACCAGAGCGGCGATGTAGGGCCTCATTTCGACCTGCCTTCCAGTAGGTCTTCCAATTGCCCCGCCGCATCCCCCGTCATGGCGTTGAAGGCGCGCCTGGCCTCTTCGGTCGACTCCTCGTACTTCGCGCGGTAGTCGGCGCCCAGGGCCAGGAGCTTGGCGTTCTCGGCCTCCAGCTCGCGGATGCGGGCCTTGTGGCGGTGCTCGCGCTGCGTGGCCGCTCCGAGCTGCCGCCTCCACTGCTCGGCCCTCGATTTGTAAAGTTCGTACTCGTTCTTCAGGTTCCGCT
>DMNP01000410.1 GCA_003452695.1 Eggerthellaceae bacterium | reverse complement strand
CCGAGCTCTTCAGCGCCATCCAGGTCGCCTCCGACGCCTCCGGGGAGCCAGGACAGTACGTACTTTCTGGATCCCAGAACTTCCTACTGCTCAGGCAGATAAGTCAGACCCTTGCCGGACGCGTGGGCATCTGCAAGCTTCTGCCGCTCTCGTACCGCGAGTGCATAGAGCACGGGGAAGAGCTTGCGCCCGACTCCTTCATGCTAAAAGGTGGTTACCCCCGCTTGCACGTCGTAAGCATTCCTCCATCGGTCTTCTTCGAGAACTACTTGCAGACCTACGTCGAGCGTGATGTGGCAGGATACATTGACGCGCGCAGCATGACCTCGTTCCGCGCCCTGCTCGGCCTCTGCGCCCAGGGATGTGGGCAGCTACTCAACGTGTCACGGCTGGCAGGTGACCTCGGTATCGCTCGTGCGACGGTCGACTCGTGGCTTTCTATCCTCGAGTCTAGTTACGTCCTATTCCGCCTCCAGCCCTACCACGCCAACCTTCGCAAACGCCTTACCAAGACGCCGAAGCTCTACTTCTACGACACGGGACTGCTCTGCCACCTCCTAGGTATCGAGACGCCCGAACAGATGCGCGACAGCTCGGTCCGCGGGCCCGTATTCGAGAACCTCGCCATAGCGGAGACGCTCAAACGGCACCTGAACGCCGGCCGCAACCCCGAGCTGTACTTCTACCGCGATGACAGCAAGATCGAGGTAGACCTCGTCGACGTCACCGATCGCTCCGCGCCGGAGCTCGTCGAGATCAAGTCGACGAGCACGTACAAACCCGAGCTTGCGCGGCATCTGGGAGGCGTCGGCGACGCCCTGGGCATCCCCGAAGAGGGTCGCGGCGTGGTCATGCGCTCGGACGCAAGCCATGTGGTGAACGGCGTCAAGCACTGGTCGGCGCATGAATGGCTGATGCGCTAGACGCGCGATAGGCGAACGCAGGATGTCGGAGAAAACGATGAATGACAAACGCATGGGCGCATATCTTGCGCGGCTATTTGCGGAGCGTGCGATTGGCTTGCTCCTCTTCCTGATCGGATCGGCTTGGGCTCTGGGAGCTCGGGGAGTCCTTTGGTTCGTCGCGTACTTCGCCTCAATCGGCACGGTCATCTGGCTCTATCGCACGGCGCCCGATACGATGGCCGCCCGGCTCGCCATCACCGATACCAAGGATGTGACGCCTGTCTGGGACAAGGTTCTGCTCGCGGTGTTCTGGCTGCTTGCCTACTTCGTGGTGTACTGGGTCGCAGGCAGAAAGTGCGACCCATCGCTTCCCATAGACGTCGTCGCCGTTCTCGGCGCTGCCATATACCTGCTCTCTTCCACGCTCACGGCCTGGGCATTGTCCGAGAACCGCTATGCCGAGGCCGTCTCCCGCGTGCAGGAGGAGCGCGGGCAGCGCGTGTGCAGTACCGGCCCCTACGCCTTCGTGCGGCACCCCATGTACTCCGCCATCATCATGTGGTGCGTCTCTGTGGTCATGGTGTTCCCGAGCGCGTGGGTGGCTTTGGTGTCGGGCGTGGTCGCGCTCGTGATCGTGGCGCGCACGGCCCTCGAGGACGCGATGCTTGCGAGCGGGTTGGAGGGTTATTCGGAGTATCGAAGCAACGTACGGTGGCGGCTCGTGCCCTTTGTATGGTAGGGGCCACATCCTGAACTGCCCACGCTCCGCCCTTGGACAAATCCATGGACAATTCGCCCAAAAAGAAGTGCTTTCTTTTGAAGTGAAGTGGTGCGCCGATTTCTCGAACACACCACTTATGACCTGCGGTTTTATTGTGTTTTGAGGTAGTGCATGGAATAGTGATTTGTGCGAAATTTTACTCCCGCTCGACGATGTCCTTGATAATGGAATTAGAGGATCGTTCAACGGGATCGCGCCCGAATCTTCTTTGGAACGAAGGTACACGGCACCCCCAAGGCCGTACTACTCCTGAATCACATCAGGGACGCATTCGACTACTACAACGGCTGGCCAGACCGGCTGAACCAGCAGCGCGGAGAGGACAGGCCGATGCCGGTCGAACCTTAGCGGATAGGACGTTTCGTGGTATCATGTTCCTGATTGCATCGGCATCGAGGTGAAAGGAAACAAACTATGACTCCTAGCGAACAGGCTGCTGTGGCTGGTATTTACGGCGCCAGCGCGGCGGTGACGGTGGTTTTTGTCCTTGCCTGGTGGGTTCTGCTCATCATCGCACGGTGGAAGATCTTCACGAAGGCCGGCGAAGCGGGATGGAAGTCCATCATCCCCATCTACGCCGATTACGTCCAGTGGCGAATCGGCTGGAAGAAGGCGGGGCTGTTCTGGGCCGCGATCGCACTCGCCATCGTCGGCTGCATCCTGCCCATCATCGACGGCTCCCTCGTCGTTAACGCGAGGGGCGCGCTGGCGCCCGGCAGCAGCGGCGGCTTCCTCAGCATCATCGCCCTCGTCTGCATAATCGCGGCCATCGTCCTCGGCATGATGGCCACCTACAAGCTGTTCGCCAGCTACGGCAAGGGCGTCGGCTGGTTCATACTGTACATCTTCTTCCCGCACATCATGCTGCTGGCGCTTGGCTTCGGGTCCTCGCAGCATCTCGGGCCTCGGGATTAAGCACGCTGTCCAATAGGGCAGATAAGGCGCACGCACTGCGCGAAGACGGCTAAGCGGTGCGCCACACGTCGCGAGCCTTCTACCAAGAAGCTGCGGCGCAGCAGGCTGGAATCTGCCAAGCTGCGCCGCAGCTTTCTATCGTTGGCTGCATTGCGGGCATCCACCCATCGGTCACGCAGCAGCTCGCCGGCTGCAGGAAACGAATCGAGCAAGCAATTTCCGCCGCCCCCCAGGCTGTCTAAAATGCTCCTGCAAACAGGATCGCGTGGAATTAGTGTCCGTACTTTCTATGAGTGCTTTTATCGTTAATCTAGTGATCTGGTGTTTTTCGGAATGCCATCTGAAGCAAATTGAAAGTATGGACACTAATTGCTCCAAGATTCGATAACTGTTGCATTAGTTAGACAAGCTCCCCCGACACAGTACCGGGGCATTCAAGTTGCCCCGGTACTTTGCAAAGGAAGTAAACTGAACTGGTGCTATGCTATAAGACCGCGGTCTTGCATGGCTGCTTTCAGGCGGTCGAGGTTCGCGGGAGCCATAGGGGACAACGGCAGGCGGTAATACGCAGGAGCGAAGCCGAGCAGCTCTACCGCAGCCTTCACCGGGATGGGGTTCACCTCGCAGAAGAGCGCTGCAATAAGGTCCAGGTTGTCCAGCTGGCAGGCCAAGGCCGCATCCTGGCGTCCTTCCAGCCAGTCGCACACCATGTCGTGCACGGTCCGGGGCGCGATGTTCGCCCATACGCTGATAACCCCACGCGCACCGACCGACAAGAGCGGCACGACCATGTCGTCGTTGCCCGAGAACATGAAGAAGTCGTCGCCGAGGTAGCGCGCGATGCGCGAAGCATAGGCAATCGACCCGCTAGCCTCCTTTATGCCAAGCGCATTGGGATGGCTCGCCAGGCGCGCGATGACGCCTTCGGGAATGCTACAGCCCGTGCGGCCGGGGACGTTGTACAAGATGCAGGGAATGCTTACGGCGTCGAGCACGGTCTTGAAGTGTTGGTACATGCCCTCTTCGTTGGCCTTGTTGTAGTACGGCGTTATAACGAGCAGGCCGTCCACGCCGAGCTCCTGGTAGCGCAAGCTTTTCTCCACCATCGTCTGGGTGCAGTTCGAGCCGCTTCCCGCTATGACGGGAATGCGCCCGGCGATGCGCTCGACCGCGAACGCGCATACCGCATCGTCTTCCTCGTGCGACATCGTGGAACTCTCCCCCGTGGTGCCCAGGACCAGGATTGCGTCAGTCCCGTTTTCGATGTGGAAATCGATGAGCTTGCCCATAGCGTCTAAATCGACGCTGCCGTCTTCTGCAAATGGCGTGACAAGCGCCACGATGGAACCCTTCAGATCCTTCAGATTGTGCTGCGCCATGATCTCCCTCTTCCTGAAAGCCGCCTGTCGCCGATCGGGTACCGCGACGTGAACCGAATGCTACGTCACCCGTGCAGCCTTTGCAAGCGCAACGGCGCAAGCTTTCCATTTCGGAAACAAAGCGTTACAGCCGCACCCCTCGCGCTTGGCCGCCCGGGCGGTCGAGCACGAGGCGCGTGTGAGCTGAAACAACGAAGCAGGTTGCTGCAGGCGCTCGCTAGGAAGACACGATGCGCAGGCCCGCGATGCAGCCTACGAGGCCAAGGAGCAAAAGCACCTTCGCGAGCGAAGCGGGCTCGGCGCCCGTGGCCATGCTGAACAGCGCCGTTGCCACAACGCCGATGCCGGTCCACACCGCATAGGACACGCCGATGGGCAGCGTTTTCGCCGCATAGCCCAGCCCCAGCATGCTCAGCACGAGGGCGACCAAGAACACAATTGTGGGAAGAGCATGGGAAAACCCATCGGATTTGTCGAGCGCAATCGCCCATACCGATTCCATTAAACCCGAGAACACGAGCAAGGCCCAATCCATACTGCTCCAATCGACTAGCATCCGCCTTGCTGCGCCGTCTTTTCGGAGCCTGGTACGGCAGCCCTCGTCAGGGTCCTTTCGGACAGGGGAAATTCTAGCATCTTCGCCTGCCCCCGCAAGTCTCCCGCGTTACCGGCACATCGGTTTCGCAGGCGCCCGCCGCTGGCCGAGCCAGGGGCAGGCACCCGCACCATTGCCCACGGCCTTGCCGAGGCTTCTGCTACAGCCCCATCATTCCATCGTGCGCTACAGCTGAATGCGACCGAACTTGGCCAGCAATTCGCCGGCGGCGGCATGGGCTTCGCAGTTGCAATATTTCGCGCCCTGTTCCTTGCGCTGCTTTTGGGCAGTCAGCATCGCAGCTGCCGTTTCCTCGCCGAACAGACCCGCTGCGGGACCCTCCAAGAAGGCGATGAGGTCGTCGATAGGCAGCATGCGCCCCTCCAGGAAGTCGAGCAGCTTCGCCGTGGCCGCATCAATATCATCGCCCGCCTCCGCTGCCTTCTTCCAAGCCAGAGCAGCTTCCTTGGTCTCCTGCTTGCTCGTGTCGGCAACCGCCAGTATGCCAGCGCGCTCCGCAACATAGTCGTACAGTTCCTTTTCCATACCCTACTCCTTTACATAGAACTTCGCAGCCTTCTGCCGCCTTTTCGCGATCCCATCCCATCATATGCAAGGAACCTTCCAACGAAGCCGTACAGTTAACAGAAGGTCGCTGGAGCTTCGTCGTCCCAACTGCGACGGAACTTCTCACCTATAGGAACATAGCGTTCTTGCCACCCATGGTCAATGGCCGCGCTATGCGAATTTGCCAACAGCGAGCCCCGCGTTACTGCCCACGGCCCTGCCAGCG
>DMNP01000171.1:501-2833 GCA_003452695.1 Eggerthellaceae bacterium | reverse complement strand
CGCGAGCGTCGTGGATTTACCGGAACCCGTTTCGCCCGTGACGATGATGATGCCCTTCTGGTACGTGGGGAAATCCAACATGACCGGCGGCAAGCCCAGCGTGCTGATGTCGGGGATGTTGTTGGAAAGCAGGCGGATGGCCAGGCAGACCGAGCGCATGGATTGGTAGATGTTCAGGCGGCAGCGGATGTGGCCGGCATAGGTGCCCGCCATGTCCAGCTCGCCCATGTCGGCGATGCTGTCGTAGGCCTCGCCGGCCGCGTCGCGTGCGATGGCCTCGCAATCTTCGGGCGTAAGCACCTGATCGTTCAGGTCGCGGAGCTTGCCGTCGATGCGCGCGCGGATGGGCACCCCGGCGGCTATGTGAATATCGGATGCGCGGTTAGCCTCGGCCTGCTCGACAATCGTGTCCATAAGTCCCATTGCGTTCCCCTTGCCCTAGTCGGTGGTATAGATGGTGCGGCTTACTTCATCGGCCGTGGTGATGCCCTTCAACACCAGGTCGCGTGCGTTTTCGATGACCGGTTGGAAACCCGATTCGCGCACGGCCGCCATAAGCTGGTCGCGCGGAAGCTCGCGGTGCACGGCTTCGCTGATGGCGCGATTGATGATAAGCGACTCCGCCACGACAATGCGCCCGCGGTACCCGCTGTTGAAACATTCCGAACAGCCCTCGCCACGGAAGAACTGCACATCGGGCGTGTTGGGATTCATGCCGAGCGCGCGCATTTCCTCGGGCTCGGGCGTGTAGGGCTGGCGGCAGTGCGGGCAAATGCGGCGCACCAGGCGCTGCGAGATTACGCCCTTCAGCGCCGTGGCCAGCATATACGGCTCGATGCCCATGTCGGCCAGGCGGTCCAGCGTGGAAACGGCGTCGCCCGTGTGCAACGTGGACAACACCAAGTGGCCCGTGACGGCGGCGCGCATGGCAATCTCGGCCGTTTCGTTATCGCGAATCTCGCCGACCGAAACGATGTCGGGGTCTTGGCGCAGGATGGAGCGCAAGCCGCTGGCGAAGGTCATGCCGGTCTTCTCGTTCACCTGAACCTGGTTCACGCCTTCCACGTTGTATTCCACCGGGTCTTCCAGGGTGACGATGTTCACCTCTTCGGTGTTCAGGCGGTTGATGATGGTGAACAGCGTGGACGACTTGCCCGACCCCGTGGGGCCTACGACCAGGATAACGCCTTGCGTGTTGTGGATGAGCTGGTTGTACACATCCAGGTTGGTGCCGTAGAAGCCCAGCTCTTCGGGCGTGGACTGCTTGGCTTCGCGGTCGAGGATTCGCATGACTATCTTTTCGCCATGCACGGTGGGCAGCGTGGAGGTGCGCAGGTCGGCCTCGTGCATGCGGATGCGCACGATGGCGCGGCCGTCCTGCGGCACGCGGCGCTCGGTAACGTCCATGTTGCACATAATCTTGATGCGGCTCGTAACCGATTGCTGCAGCTCCTTGGGAATGGTCAGCGTGTTGTGCAGCAAGCCGTCCACGCGCATGCGCACGTTCACGATGTCTTCCTGCGGTTCGATGTGGATGTCGGACGCCTTGTCGGAGATGCCGCGTTCGATGATGCTGTCGACCAGGCGGATGGAAGGCGCCGCGCCTTCGGCATCGCCCACCTCGCTTATCTGCGTGCCCACGTAGTCCACGGACTGGCCGGTTTCCTGTTGCATCTCGCGAATGGCGCGCTTGGCGCCCTCGGTGCCGTACAGGGCCGATATGGCATGATCGATGCCGCTTTGCGTGGATATGACCGGCACGACGCGGCGGTGCGTGGCGGCGCGCACTTCCTCGGTGGCGATGAAGTTCAGGGGGTCGGCCATGGCCAGGTACAGCTCGTCGCCGCGCGTGCGCACGGGCACGACCGAGTATTTCTTGGCAATGTTCTTGGAAAGCACCTGCGCCATTTCGGGAGCGATTTCGGTCTCGGCAAGGTCCACGTAGTCGATGCCCAGCTGCATCATAAGCGCATCGATAAGCTGGCGTTCGGTGATAACGCCCGTTTGGATAAGCTCGTCGCCCAAACGGCGCTTGCTTTCCTTCTGGGACTTCAGCGCCGCGCCCAGCTGATCGTCGCTGATAACGCCGGCATCGACCAGAAGGTCGCCTAGTCGCATGTATTTCATGAAGCGCGCTCCTTGCAGTCGTTCGTTTGCTAGCTGCTATTGTACTCGTTATTACTGGTAAACCACCACAGACTGCACGAATCGGGCGGCTTGTCGCTTCCGTGGAAATTACGGAGTTCACACACCCCTCGCACTCGACCGCCCGAACGGCGCAGAGTGAACTGTGACAATACCCCGTAGGCTTTGTAACAATGTTACAAAGCCT
>DMNP01000171.1:0-454 GCA_003452695.1 Eggerthellaceae bacterium | reverse complement strand
TGTTACAAAGCCTACGGGGTATTGTTACATTCCGAGGGCGCTTAGCCCGCGATGTTGACGACTTCGGTTTCCGCCTTGGGCCAGTCGCCGAAATGGGTGCTGAGGTGCACGGGCATGCTGGCGACCTGGTCGGCCGGCGTTTCCAGAAGGTCGACGATCGTCGGCAATGGGTACTTGCCCGCATAGGCGAAGACAAGCGTTGCATCGTACGGCACAGCGTAGCGTTCGCCGGCTGCGAGCGTCTGGTACGTTTCGATGTCGGGGAACATGCTGGTCACGTTAGCGTCGGTCTCGGCCTCGGCGTTGCCGATGACCTTCTTGCCGTAGTTCGTGGTTTCCAGATAGCGATTGACAGGCCCCGTGGCAGATACGAGCGACGTGCCATCGAGGAATCCGACGAACGCGCCGAGCAACGAATCGCCCGCAGTTCCGTATACCGTGCCCACGGCATAGC
>DMNP01000053.1 GCA_003452695.1 Eggerthellaceae bacterium | reverse complement strand
CCCTCCTTGCCGATGGCGAGCGAGAGCTGGTCGTCGGGCACGATGACCGTGGCGTAGTTGTTCTCGGCGTCGACGAGCACGCGGCTCACCTTTGCCGGCGACAGGGCGCTGGCCACGCACTTGGCAGGGTCGTCGCTCCACAGGACCACGTCAACGCGCTCGCCGCGCAGCTCGGAGACCACGGTGCGCACGCGGCTGCCCTTGGGGCCGACGCAGGNNTCGTTGCGCAGCTCTTCGACGACCATGCGCACGCGGCTGCCGGCTGCCCTTGGGGCCGACGCAGGCGCCCACCGGGTCAAGGCGGTCGTCAAGCGAAGAGACGGCCACCTTGCTGCGCACGCCGGCCTCGCGGGCGATGGAGCGCACCTCGACGACGCCGTCGTAGACCTCGGGAACCTCGAGCTCGAAGAGGCGACGGATCAGGTCGGGATGGGTGCGCGACACCACGATGGAGGGGCGCTGGGCCTCGCCGCGGGCGCGCGGCGCATCGCTGGAGGGGTCGCGCACGTCGATGATGAGCACCTTCAGGCGCTGGTTGTGGCGGTAGTGCTCGCCCGCCGGACGTTCGTTTCGCTCGCCTGCGTAGCGCTTCTGGTCGTAGTGCGGAAGCTCGGCCTCCACGCCGTCGCGGATCTTGATGATGGTGAAATCGGGCGTGCCCTGCAGCACCGTGCCCGTGACGAGGTCGCCGACGCGGTCGGAGAACTCCTCGTAGATGGACTGGCGCCCGGCGTCGCGCACGATGGCGGCGATCACGCTCTTGGCGTTCTGCGCGGCAATGCGGCTGACGTCGGCAGGCGTTACGTCGCGTTCCTCGAATTCGGCGTACTCGCCCGTTTCCTCGTCGGGCTCGCCGACCGGCACCAGCTCGTACACGTAGATCTTGCCCGTAAGGCGGTCGATGGTCACGCGCGCGTCCCATTCCAGGTCCAAGATGCGCTGATAGCTGGTAGCCAGCGATTCCTCGAGCCGTTCAATCAGGTAGAACTCGTCGATCTTGCGCTCGTGCGCCAGCTCTTGCAGCGCTTCTATCAGTTTTGATGTTGCCACGTTTGCATTCCTTTCCGAAACCTTAGGACCCGAAATCGATCGAGCCCTTCACATGCGCCTTCTTCATCGACGAGAACGGTATATCGAACTCGGTGCCATCGCAGTCCACGACCGCCGACGCTGCATCCGCGCGCACGATCGTGCCCGTGAACGACGAGCGCCCTTCGATCGGAGACGTGGTCTTCACCACGGCCGTCTCGCCCACGAAGCGCGCGAAGTGCTCGGGCGTGCGAAGCGGGCGGTCGATGCCCGGCGACGACACCTCCAGCATGTAGGCACCTGGGAAGGGATCGATTTCGTCCATGATGTCGTTTATCCACGCCTGGGCGGACGACAGCTCGTCGAAGCTTACGCCGTGGTCGGTGTCGATGAACACGCGTATCGTCGGCGACTTGCGCGCGCCGACGATTTCGAGCGTAACGATTTCGACGCCCTCCGTCTTCGCCCGCGCCTCCAGCACGTCGAGCAGCGCTTGTTCCTTCTTCGTGAGCACGCGGCCCCGCTCCTTCCCCGCCGCCGCCCTTATGGGCCCGGCCGATACCGTTTGCGACCTCATACAAAAAGAAAGCGGGACATGCCCACTTTCCTCCTACTTGAAAGCTATGGTCTATCCCGCTTGCGCGAGACGAGTGAATAATAGCATAGCGTCCCGTTGGCTCGGCACATTGCACGAACATCCCCACAATTCCCGCACCTGAAGGAACTCGATGCATCCTCGAGGGGCTCTCGTCGCCCGTGCGCATGGCAGGCTTCTTCCCCGTCCGCCCAGCGCGCCTAAGGCTGCAGGTCTCCGTTGCCTGTCCGCCCAGCCGCGCCGGGGGAAGGGCCCCGCGCGCCCCCTCGCGCCTTATCCCCGCGATAACCGCGCAATTGGAAACCGGCAATTACGCGGGCATGGCTCACCGCTTATTGGTTCTCCTTGGCGCTTGCACTTACTAGCCGGTTTCCCTATGTGCGCGGTTCCTGCGGGGGGCGCTCAGAGGGCGCGCGGTGCCCTTCCCCCGGCGCGGCTGGGCTGCTCGTGGGGAGCTAGATGTCCTTGGAGTTGCGGGATATGGCTATCTTGCCGGTGCGGGTTATCTCTTTTATGCCGTAGTCCTGCAGCAGGTCTTCCATGCCCTGCAGCTTCGATTCGGTGCCGGTGGCTTCGATGGTAAGCGAGCTGCGGCCCACGTCAACGACGCTGGCGCGAAACAGGTTGGCTATCTCGATAACCTCGCTGCGGCGCTCGGCAGGCGCGTTCACCTTGAACAGCACCAGCTCGCGTTCGATGGACGCGTCGTCGGTCAGGTCGGCTATCTTGTGCACGACCACCAGCTTGTTCAGCTGCTTGGTAATCTGTTCCCAGGCCTCGTCGCTTACGTCCGCCAGGATGGTTATGCGCGAGCGCGTGGGATCCTCGGTCGGGCCGACGGACAGGGATTCTATGTTGAAGCCGCGTCGGGATATCATGCTGACCACGCGCAGCAGCACGCCGGACTTGTTCTCGACGAGCACGGACAGCACGCGCCGGCGGTTCCTATCGGTCATCGCGGGCCTCCTTCGTCGCGCCGCCTTGGCATCTGATTTCCGGTCCTTCCGCGGGCGCATGGGCAGAGAAGCGCACAGCCTCTTGGCCGTCGTCGTGCTGCGCATGTGCGCCCGCCTTGCCGGGGGCGGCATCTATCGCGCCCATGGACTGCGAAATGCCCTTGCCGGGCGCAACCATGGGGAACACGCTCTGGTCCCGTTCGATGCGCACGTCCACCAGATACGGGCCCTCGGCCTGCAGCATGCGCCTGAAAGCCTGGCCCACCTGGGAGGGATCGGCCACGCGTTCGGCGCCCCACCCGTACGCCTCGGCCAGCTTCACGAAGTCGGGGCAATCGGCCAGCTCGGTTTCGCTGTAGCGACCGTCGTAGAACAGCCGCTGCCATTGCCTGACCATGCCAAGCGCCCGGTTATCGAAGAGCACCACCTTCACGGGCACGGCGTTCACGGTGGCGGTGGCCATTTCCTGCACGTTCATCTGGAACGACCCATCTCCCGTTATGCAGACGGCCGTCTTGCCCGGACACCCGATGGCGGCGCCGAGCGCTGCGGGCAAGCCGAAGCCCATCGTGCCAAGGCCGCCCGACGACAGGAAGGTGCGCGGCAGCTCTCGCTGCATGAACTGCGCGGCCCACATCTGGTGCTGGCCCACGTCGGTGACGACGATGGTGCTTGCAGGGTCGAGCATGCACGACAGGTCGGCAATGGCCAGCTCGGGCACGATCTGGCCGTCCTCGAGGCGGCACGCCCCGCCACCCTCGTCCGCACGGTCGCGGGCCGGGGCGTAGATGGGGCTTTCCTCGCGCCACTTCCCCACCAGGTTCAGCCATTGTTCGGTGTCGGGGCGCACGCCATCCTTTTCCAGCTCTTCGAGCAGGCTGGCCACGACGCGCTTCACGTCGCCCACGATGGGCACTTGCGCCTCGCGCACCTTCCCGATTTCCGCCGGGTCGATATCTATATGTATGACGGCGGCATCGGGGGCGAATTCGGAAATCTTGCCCGTTACCCGGTCGGAGAAGCGCGCGCCGCAGGCCACGATAAGGTCCGCGCGGTTCAGCGCGCGGTTCGCGAAGCGCGAGCCGTGCATGCCGACCGCACCCAGGTTCAGCGGGTCGGAGGACGGGACCACGCCCTTCGCCATAAGGGTGGCCACCACGGGGATGCGCATTTCGCGGGCAAGGCGCGTTACCTCCTCGGAGGCATTGGCCGACACGACGCCGCCCCCTACGTAGAGCACCGGGCGGCGTGCCTGGGCGATGAGCGACGCAGCGGCGCGCACCTGCTTGGCGTTTCCACGGTACGTGGGCCGGTACGATGCTATGTTCACCGTGTCGGGATATTCGAACACGACCGGGGCGGCCAGGATGTCGGAGGGAACGTCCACCAGCACGGGACCGGGGCGGCCGGTCTTTGCGATGTGGAAGGCCTCGCGCAGCGTGCGCGCTATGTCCTGGGCCGATTGCAGCAGGTAGCTGTGCTTCACCACCGACATCGTCATGCCCACGATGTCCGATTCCTGAAACGAGTCCGTGCCGATGTTGGCCCGCGGCACCTGGCCCGTGATGACCACGAGCGGGATGGAATCCATGTAGGCCGTGGCGATGCCCGTAACCGTGTTCGTGGCGCCCGGGCCACTCGTCACCAGCGCGACGCCCACGTTTCCCGTGGCCCGCGCATAGCCGTCGGCCGCGTGCACCGCGCCCTGTTCGTGGCGCGCCAGCACATGGTGCAGCTGCCGGGAATCGTAGAGCGCATCGTATATCCGGATGGCCTGGCCGCCCGGATAGCCGAACAGGATGTCCACCCCTTCGGCCTCGAGCGAGGCCACCAGCGCCTGCGCGCCGGACATGCGCTGTCCCTGCTTGGGATTGGCACTGCCCAGCCCGCGCGGCGCGCCTTCCCGCGCAACCGTACCGGCCGCCAGTCTCTTGTCGTCCGCCATGATCCTCCCTGGCACCTTCGAGTTTTACCTGATGAACTTTATCGCGATTGCCCCCCGATTGCAACGCCGCGCCCCTTGCCTCGCCGGCATGGACTCTGCATAAACCCGCCTGCATAAACCCGCCAGGTCATGATATTCACCACGGCCCTGCATAAACCCGCCAGGTCATGATATTCATACTGGGCCGGCATGAAAAACTAGTGCTTACGTCTAGGCGAGGGCGAGGCTGGCCTTGTTCAGGTAGGCGAATTGGGCGCTGCGCTCGGAATAGGTGCCGAAGCGGCCGCAGACGACGGCCTCGGCGCCTTCGGCGGGATAGTCATCGGGATAGACGTGCTCGCCGTCGTCCCACACGAACTCGATGCCCTGGGCACAGCAGGCCGTGGCGTCCTGCACGACGATGAAGTAGTAGCGCCGGTTGATGGCCTCGTCGTATTGCGAATAGAACACGCCCTGCATCTTCACGACCTGGTCCTGATAGGACTGGGGATCCACCATCATCTGGTACACGGCCGAATAGACCGCGGTACCGCTCATCTGCGTCAGGTCCACGTTCACCTCGGCGTCGTCGTAGGCGTATTTCGAAGGGGCCACGTATTCGTTGGTGGGCGCGGCCGACGTGGATTTCACCGTGCCGTCTGAAGCCGGGGCGGCGTTGTCGCGCGCCGCCTCGACCGGGCTTGTCTGGTTGCCGGCCGGGGGCTTGGCTCCCGCCGCATTGCATCCTGCCAACACGAAGGCCAGGCAGGCGACCAGCAGGATTGCGGGCACAGAACGCAACTTCATTGCAAGCTCCCTTCTCGCACCTTCCCCACGACCGAAAACAGCACGAACGCCAGCGCATCCAGCACGACGATGGACGACCCCACGGGCGTGCCGAGCAAGATGGACGCGATCATGCCCACGAACGCGCACACGACGCCGATGGCGGCGGCCACGATGGTCACCCGTTTGAACGTGCGGCACACCCGCATGGCGGCAAGCGCCGGGAACACGACGAGCGCCGAGAGCAGAAGCGCGCCGACCAGGTTCATGCCCACCACGATAACAAAGGCGATCATCACCGCGATTACCAGATTATACCGCCCCACGGGAAGGCCGCTTGCGCGCGCGAAGGCTTCGTCGAACGTGACGGCGAACACGCGGTTGTACAGCAGCACGAAGCCGCCCACCACCGCGATGGACATGATGGCGCACACCACCACGTCGAAGGCCGTGAGCGTGAGGATGGACGTGGACCCGAACAGCGTGGAGCACACGTCGGCCGAGACGTTGGACCTCGTGCCGAACACGTTCATTATCAGGTAGCCCAGCGCGAGCGCCGTTACCGACATCATGGCAATGGCCGCATCGCCCTTCACCTTCGCGGACTGCCCGCGGCGCAGCAGCAGCACGGCGGCCAACACGGTGACTGGCGCGATGATCAGCATGTCCTGCGTTATGCCCGCGACCGCGGCCACGGCATAGGCGCCGAAGGCCACGTGCGACAGGCCGTCGCCGATGAAGGAAAAGCGCTTCAGAACAAGCGTCACGCCAAGAAGCGACGAGACCAGTGCGACAAGGATGCCGACGATCAGCGCGTAGCGGAC
>DMNP01000062.1 GCA_003452695.1 Eggerthellaceae bacterium | reverse complement strand
GCCGCCGATGATGACGCCGAGCGTGGCGACGAGGACCGTCGTCTTCAGGCCAAGCTTGCGGCAGATGAACGCGGCCGGGAATGCGAGCACGATGCCGATCAGGCTCACGCAGGTCATGAGCATGCCGAAGCCGGCTGCATCCAGCATGAAGCCGCCTTCGGGGCTGACGCCTGGAACATAGATGAACCACAGCGGAATGGACACCAGCTTGAACTGGCCGAGCGGCGCAGCGAAACTCACGAGAAACGTGACAATCCAAACGACCCATGCATAGCGCGGAGTCTTTTCTTCAGATTTTGTAATGTATGACGACGCAGTCGGAGTAAG
This sequence comes from Eggerthellaceae bacterium, assembly GCA_003452695.1. Classification (GTDB taxonomy): domain Bacteria; phylum Actinomycetota; class Coriobacteriia; order Coriobacteriales; family Eggerthellaceae; genus UBA9715. The sequence continues at coordinate 12,861 of DMNP01000062.1, read as the reverse complement.
CGGGCCCGACTTTGTCATCGGTTCTTGGGATTTCCCCTCCATAATGCACCTCTATCCTTTACACAGGGTTACAGATATGGGTATTCAATTACGCCTGCATCTCTGGCGCTGTTGTTGGTAAACCTCCTTTCGCAATGCCCATGCATTCCCCCGAGGGCAATGTAGTTGTCTGGAAAGGCGGGACATCGCATCAACAGGGTCATTTTCGGGATAAAGAAAGTGCTTAAAGCCGTCTCATACTGCCGGTATGAGACGGCTTTAAGGGCAGGAGCTATTGTGCGGGAATTTGGCGAACGCTCCATTTCATGGGATCGCATGGAGGCGTGCCCTGTCCGCAACCGCACTTCACGAGCGGGGCGACCATCTTGTCCCAGTAATTCTTGTCGGTCTGATAGACCCACTGGATTTCGTCGAGCGTCCCGGTTATCGTGTACCACCACTCCATGCTCGGCCCGTAGCCGGTGAAACGGCCGTCTGTGGCAGGCTGCCCGCACACGGTACAGTAGATTTCGACGGCGCCTTCGCCCTCGGGCTTCCCCCCGAGCGAGTTGCGCGGGGAAACAGCCTCGTCAACGGAAAGCGACTGCCCGACTTCGATGGGTTTTATATCGTCTTTAGAGATCATTCGAATCCTCCAGTCATTCGATGGACGGCAATCCCGGGTGCAATCCCTCCGCTCCCGAGCTTCCCGGCGCCTTGGGCAGCGGCAACCCGCACGCATCGCACCGTTCTGCATCCGGGGCGTTCTCGTGCCCGCATCGGACGCACACGCCGCTTGCGGCAAGAGGGCGCTGGTCAACCTTGCCGCACATTCCGCACCTTACGCATACCCGCGTATAGCCGCCGCACATCGAAACGTTCCCAACTTTCCGTTGCTTGCTCCAGCTCCCCTGCCGTGGTTGCGCCCCGCTTTCGACCGCAGGGGCGCAACCTCGACAAGTCGCTTGGCGATCAGATCGAGCTCTAGTCGACCGTGCCGGACTTCGGCACGAACAGCACGCTCTTGGTCTTGGCGGTTGCCAACTGGGCAGCCAGCTCCTCCACCGTGCCATACTGCATGCACAGCGACTGGCAGTGCTTCACGCACGTGGGCTTCTTGCCCTTGCCGACGCGCTCGGCGCACAGGTCGCACATGTCGGTGGGAACGGGCACGCAATCCAGCTGCCACTTCTTCTTGTCAATCTGCCAGGGGCCGATCTCTTCCATCTTGATGCCGTACTGCCCAACCGGGATGTCGTGTTCCACGGCGCAGGCCATCTCGCAGGACATGCAGCCGGTGCAGTATTCGTAGTTGATCAGAAGACCATATGCCTTATCAGCCATGATTTACGCCTCCATCTCTGCTTCGTAGGTGAAGTTGCGGAACGATCCATCGGCGAAGCGCTCCTTCGGGTTCTCGGGAGCCGGCAGCGCGATTTCGTCGAGCTCGCACTTGTACACCTTGCACAGGTAGCACTTGGACTGGTTGCCGAAGCCCGTGTCTCCGCATTCGGAAGGCAAGACGACGTTGATGTTGCGGGCATACGTGGCGAAGCAGCCCTCGCCCTGGTCCTCGGGGTCTGCCTCGGGGAACCACCAGCCGTGGTCGGCCTGCACGACGCGCGGGTCGACGATCGGCGTGATGTGCGCGCGCTCGCGGCAGCGGCCAATCGGGCTTTCAATCCAGCACCAGTCGCCTTCCTCGATCCCGCGCTCTGCCGCGGCGTCGGGATGGATCTCGAACCGCGGGTCGGGATACGCCGAGCGCAGGCGGTTCATCTGGCGATGCTCGGAATGGAACGACTCGTAGTGGCGGGCGCCGGTGGTCAGCACCAAGTTGTATTCCTTGTACAGCTCGGGCTGGCTGTACGGGCTCATCGGCGGCTCGGCATAGTACGGCAGCGGCTTCTGGCCCCACTGCGCAAGCAGCAGCGAGTACAGCTCGATGCGGCCGGTCATGGTGTTGAAGCCGAGCTGGCCGTCGGGGCGCTGCTCGCCCTTGGCGTACTTGAAGTAGTGGAACTCAGGGTAGATCCAGTTCAGCTTGCGGCTGTCGTCGTAGGTGATGCCAGCTTCCTGGATGAGGTAGCTGAAGTACTCCTCGAGCGTCTCGCCCGGCCAGAGGTCCTTGTTCCAGCGGCGGCCGAGCTCCCAGTTGATCTGGAAGTCGTCCTTGGACTCGCCCATCGGCTCGCAAGCCTTGTTCGTGTTCTGGATGTAGTACCACACCGAGCGCAGGCCCTCGCGCTCCGGATAGAAGCACAGCGGCAGCACGACATCGCAGTTCGCCATGAGCGTCGGGGTCATGAAGCAGTCGACGCCGACGACGAAATCGCAGTTCTTCAGGCCCTTTTCAACGCGGGGCTCGGGGTCCTGGGCACAGCACGCCAGCGGGTTCGTGGACTGGATCCACGCTGCATGAATCTTGAACGGACGGCCCGTGACCAGCTGGTCGATCATGCTGTCGGCCTGGCACTGGACCATGCCGGAGTTCGTGATCATCTCGTAGGTGGAACCGATGCGCTCCTTTTCCTGCTGCGGGGTGAAGACCTCGCGGGGATCGGGCGGCAGCCAGACTTCGGTGTTGTACGGGTCGTGAACGGTGATCATGCCGCCCGGACGGTCGACCTGGCCGGTGATGCACCACAGGTTGTGGACGGCCTGCGATGCGGTGATGCACTGCAGGTTCATGTCCAGCGCAAGGCCCCACTGCACGGCGGTGGGCTGCTCGGCCATAAGCTCGGAAGCGCGGATGATGTCTTCCTTCTCCAGCCAGCAGACCTCGGCAGCCTGATCCAGGTCGTAGGGCTTCACGGCCTCGTAGTACTCGTCGAAACCGTAGCACCACTTGTCCACGAAATCTGCGTCGTAGAGGTTGTTCTCGATGATGTACTTGCTCATGGCTAGCGCCAGCATGCTGTCGGTGCCGGGGCGCAGCTGCAGCCACAGCTCGGCGCGCGATGCGAGCCAGGTCAGGCGCGGATCGACGACGACCAGCTTGGAGCCGCGCTGCATGCAGTCCACGACCCAGTGGCCCAGATTGCCGTCTGCATTGGCGATGAGCGGGTTGTTGCCCCAGATGAAGATATTCTTCGGGGCAACCCACTCGGGGTTGTCGTAGCGATCCGGGAACTGCATGCTGAAGTCCGGGCAGGTGTAACAACCCATGATGGTGTTGGCGGCGGCCACGCGCGGGACGTAGCACGCATTGCCGGAATGGAAGTACGAATACTGGATGGAGCCCAGCGCGTAGCCCAAACGGGCATTGATCGGCGGGGTGACGCGCCCGGTGCCGGATGCGAAGATAATCGACTTGCCGCCGAACTCGTCGCGAATGGCCGTGAACTTCTCGTCGATCATGTCGTAGGCCTCTTCCCACGTGATGCGGGTCCACTTGTCGGCCTTGCCGCGGTCCTTGGGATCGCGCTTCATCGGGTAGAGCAGGCGGTCGGGATGGTAGATTGCCTCGGCCACGTCCAGGCAGCGCATGCACAGGCGGCCCTGGTAATAGGGGTTCTCCTCGTCGCCTTCGACCTTGATGAACTTGCCGGTCTCCTTGTCGGTGTACACGATTACACCGCAGCCGTCATGGCAGCCAGGCGCCGACCAAGCAGCGGAACGGGTGCAGATCATGCCGTCTTCTTCCCACTGCCACGGCACGTCGCCGCCCGTGTACATGACGGGAGGCTCGTTGAAGAACGTCGGACGTACTTCTTTCGATGAATCGCTGTCGTGAGGAATGTCAATTCTTTGAGTCACAGCTACATCACTCTCTCTCGTATCAAACGGATGGACTGAAGCGAAACTGGACGAGCCGCCGTCCAAACCGAGGTGCCGCCCCCTGGCAGCTTGAGTTACCCCCCCCTCTCGCACTCCCCCTCGGGTACGCTCGCATCGAAGACTAGCCGCATGCAGGAAACACGGCTTCCCGACAAAAGCATCATTCTCAGATTTACACCGCCGAAGAGGATGGGTCATACTCTGAGTGCCATGCGTTTTCCTGGGGTTTTGCAAAATCGCACCGGAGGCTGCAAACACCAGGAAGCAACTGTTCAGGATACTCATGCGACCAGTATTAGAGCCGTAGTGAACTTTCATGTTTTCCATTCGACTCAATATGCTGCTGCCAAACTAAAATGCACATCGCAATCTAATGGTTCTGCGCGACCTCAAGAGGGGGAGGTCCCGATGAGCGTTAAACGACTCGGCTTCATGCAGCTGACCATCATCTGTGGTTTCAGCTTGTACTATGCGTGGTATCTCATCTCGTTCTTCGGCTTCTTCATGTTCGCGCCGGAACGCATCGACTTCATCGCGCTGCATACCGGACAGGTCGTGTTCTTCTTGGGCAGCATCGCGGTCACGCTCGCACTGCTCTTCTGGTTCAGGAAAGCCGATAGCGTGGCCGTAGGCCATAACCGGTTGCTTCACCTTATAAGTTTGCTGCTGGCGCTTCCACTGCCGTTGCTGATAACCGTTTCCGAGGTAACTGGCGTGCTCGTTGCCCTATGGGCGTTCTACATTGCATGCTTCCTCTGCGGCTGCTCGATCGGCTTCGGATTCATGCTCTGGGAGGACCTGGCAACCCATGGGTACCTGAACCGCGGCGTGCTTGCGCATGGAACCATCTTCTGCGCGGGTGGCGTCATATTTCTGGCAACGACGTTCTTGCTCGACAATGCTGGTGCTAGCGCAATCTCCATACTGCTGCTATGCGCGAGCACTGCGCTGCTGGCGTTCATCACCCCGCGCTGCGACCTTCTGGAGGACAAGCCCGTGAAACCCGTTCAAGCGTACTTTCGTGCAGCTTGGCACGTCGACCTGGTCATCATCGTGATTTCCGTAATCTTCGGATACGCGTTCATGCTCCTGTACCACCTGAGCAACTCTCTGCTGCTGGGAACCATGGCGGTTGCCGTCTTCGTCGACCTCGCGTTCTCCGTGCTGTTCGGGCGCGGCAAATGGATACAGTTTGCAGGCTGGGCGCGCGTATGCGGAGCATTCGTGTCGTGCGCGCTCATCCTGCTCGTGTTCCCGGTTGGCCCACTTGCGAACGTCGCGCTGTTCGTAATCATCGTATTCTGGTTCATGTTCCGCACGATGAACGGCGGGTCGCTCACGGACCTAGCCAACCATTGCGATTACTCCATGCTGTACTCGTCTCTCCGCGGGAAGCTGCCGGCAAACATCGGTTTCACGATTGGCCTCGCCGTCGGCGTGGCTGGCATCTCGTCGAACGACACCCCCGTTTTCGAGATGTACATACCGCTCGCAATCGTGGCCGTATTCATATTGACGGCGCTCTTCTTCCTGCCCTTCGACGCCGAATCCAAGACGCCGGGCTACAAGACGCTGGCGCTGGTTGACATGCACGAACCGCGCGACGCCAACCTATCGGAAACCTGCAAAGCCGTGACGGAGCGCTACAAGCTGTCCCCCCGCGAATCCGAGGTGCTGACTTACCTCGTGCGCGGCCGCAATGCCAAGCACATCGCCGAGAAGCTGTTCATCAGCGAGAGCACCACCAAGACCCATATTTCCAACATCTACCGCAAGCTGGGCATCCATTCCCAGCAGGAACTACTCGACCTTCTGGAGAGAGCCTGATCACCGCCGCGGTTCCTTTGCCATCCTTTTCGATAAACGGAAGACTATGCCCAAAAACCAACGCTGCGCGAAAAACGCACTTTGAATTGACAAAATGTAACGATGTTAACGTCGAAACGCGTTTTTCGAAGCCCCGTCGACAAGCCATACCGATGACGACATGAGTTGAACTGGGTAAACGAAAGAAACAACTACGTTATCGACCAATCAAAGGCAGCCTTGCAGTTAACTTTGTTACATTTTGTCCATTTCAATCTCGATTCTTGCCCAGATTGGCTATGCTGGCGCTGCATTCCGCGTGCTCGGTAAACGGGCCGCCTGGCTATCATCCGCTTGCCGAACGGCCCGACCTTCAGGCGTACGGAATTCCTAGTCCTTGTATATCTTGCACATCATGCACTTGTAGTTGGAACCGAAACCGGAAACACCTGCATCGAACGGGATGAGATTGTTGATCTGCGACTCGAACACGCCGTAGAGCCCGCGGTTCTCGTCTTCAACGCATTCCTCGGCTTCGTCGGTGCGTTCGGGGAACCACCAACCGTGCTCGCATTGCATGACGCGCGGATCGTAGGTGTCGTTGTACGATGCCTTGTACTTGCACTTGCCATGTTTGTTCTCGAGCCAGAACCACTCTCCGTCCTCGATGCCGTGCTTCTTGGCCGTTTCCGGATGGATGTAGCACAGCGGATCAGGATGCAGGCGGCGCAGCTTGGCAATCTGGCGCTGCTCGGAGTGGAAGAAATGGATGACGCGGGCGCCCGACGTGACAATATAGGGGTATTCCTCCACGTCCTCTGGGGCACTGTAGGGGCTCTCGACAGGCTCGACGTAACTGGGCAACGGGTCGAGACCTGACCAGCTGGTATGATGGAAGACCATCGAATAGATCTCGGCACGTCCGGTCTCGGTGGCGAACCCCACCTGACCATCGGGGCGCAGCAAGCCCTTCTCGTATTTGCGGTACTCGAACTCGGGATACTTCCACACGGAATCGCGCAGCTCCTCCCACGTGAAGCCGCCGTTTTCGAGCGCATAGTCCCACATCTCCTCCACGGTGTCCCATGGCCAGGCGATATCCTCGTTGCGCGGAGTCGCCAGGCGCTTGCCCAACTGCAGGAAGATGGTCATGTCGTCGCGGCACTCGCCCACCGGCTCGATTGCCTTGGTGATGCAGCTAATACGATAGGGATTCAAGCCGCCGAAGCCGTCTCGCTCCTCGTAGGTAGCCGCCGGCAGCACGACGTCGGCAAGCGCCATGATGGTCGGCGTCATGAACAGGTCGGCGAACGCCGTGAATTCGAGCGTCTTGTACCATTCCAGCTGCTTGGGCGTCTGGGCGCCCATGCAGGCCAGGAAGTTGCTCGTGGCGAAATACGCGGCTTTGAAGCGATAGGGCTCGCCGCTTTCCCACGACTTGATGGCCACGTCGGAGCAGACCTCCTTGAAGCCGACGCGGAACATCGGGTAGATGTCGAAGCCCATGCGGCGCGCGTCTTCCTCGGGCGTGAGCAGCTCGTCGTAGCCCCAGCACCCGGTCCAGTTCGGCTGGTCGATTCCCCAGCATGCCTGGCCGATGACGTTGCCGCCCGGCACGTCCAGGTTGCCGGTGATGGTCCACAGCGCGGCGATGGCCTGCGCGCACGGGGTGCCCTGCGACTGCATGTCCACGGCCAGGCCCCACACGACGTTTGCGGGATGCGAATTGGCGAACAGGCGCGCAGCTTCGACGATCTTGTCCTTCGGGACCCACGTCATCTTCTCCACCTCGTCGAGCGAAAGCTCGCGGGCACGCTCGGCCAGCTCGTCGAAGCCGTAGGTCCACTTCTCCACGAAGTCGTGGTCGTACAGGTCCTCGTCGATGATCACCTTTATCATGCCGAGTGCCAGCGCGGTGTCGGTGCCGGGACGCAGCTGCAGGTGGATGTCTGCGTGGGCCGCCAGCCAGGTAACGCGCGGCTCGACGGAGATGAGCTTGCAGCCAAGCTTCATGGCGTCGGTCACCCAATGGCCCATGAAGAAGTCGGGGTTGGAAATGGTGGGGTTGCAGCCCCAGACGATCGTGCACTCGGGGCACGTCCACTCGGGGTCGTCGTAGCGCAGCGCGGAGAACTGCGAGAAGTCGGCGATGAGCATGCCGCCGTAGGTCATGATCATCAGCGACAGGCGCGGCAGGTAGCACGCGGTGCCGGACAGGAAGCCGTACTCGTTCGGGGATCCGAAGGTATTGGCCATGCGGCCGACTTGCCACTGGTTGTCGCGGGCGGTGCCGCGCAGGCAGTGGATGGAATCGCCGCCGTAGGTCATCGCGATGCGGCGGAACTCTTTATAGCAGGTTTCCAGCGCCTCGTCCCACGATATGCGCTCCCACTTGTTCTCGCCGCGCTCGCCGGCGCGCTTCATCGGGTACAGGATACGGTCGGGATGGAACTCTACTTGCTTGAAGGCCAGGCAACGGGGACACAGCGCGCCGCGGTTGTACGGGTCGTCCGGATCGCCCTCGCATTTGATGAAGCGCCCGGTCTCCGGGTCGGAATACACCAGAACGCCGCAGCCCTCGTGGCAACCAGGCGCCGACCACACGGAAGTGCGGGTGACGAGCATCCCGTCTTCCATGTACTGCCACTCGCCCGGGTGCTTCCAGCGGGGGTCCACCTCGTGCGCCTCGCCGGCGCCGAAGTTGAACTGGTTCTCCTCCTTTGTCGCACCGATGTCGTCGCGGTCCTTGGACTCAATAGTAGTCTCTACCATCGCAACTCCTCTCTCACATCTCTGCGCGCACGTACACGAAACGCGCAGCGCCGGTACTCGTTCCGGCTGACCTCGAGAAGTCGCGGGTATCTTCCCCGTAACCACGGGATTAATGGTTGATTTCCCCCCAACCACGTTTGCCTCCCCCTCGAAGCTGGGGCTATTTCAGCATGGGAAGGCAGGGTGCATATCCCCAGATGGGTATGCTCATCACGCTTTCATACTTCTGGTATGAGAGCTTTCCCGCTAGTCCAGGGGGAAATCCTCCACGAAGTCCATCAGCTTCTGCTGGCTGTGGATGTCGAGCTTGCGATAAATGTTGTAAATGTGGCTCTTCACCGTGTGGGGAGATATGACGAGCTCCTCTTGGATGTAGGCGGCGTTGCGGCCGCGCGCCAGATAGCCCAGGATCTCGGTCTCGCGCGGGCTGAGCTGATACAGCTTCGCCACGGCAGCGCACCGCTCCTCGAACAGCTCCTTTTCCGTCTTGTCCACGGTGACCACGGTCTTTTGCACCTTCACGCCATCCGGCGAAAGGCCGTCGGTCGTATGGTGCTCGTTGGACGGGAAGAAAATCATGATCGTGGCGACCAGCAACACGGCGACCACGAGCCGCATGATCATGAAGACATCGGAATGCGCGCCGAACTGCACCGTGAGGAAGGACGCCAGCGCCCAGCCCACCGCAAAGCCGAATGCGGGGAAAACCAAGCGCAGGGGCGCCTGGCGAAACAGCGGCGACTCCCACGCTATCACGCATTTCTTTACCACGTAGCCATAGTTTATAGCCATGAACATGGCCCAGGACGCTGTGACGACGCAGCTGCATGCTATCTGGGCCGGATAGGAAACGAACGGAACGACGATGCACGCGCACACCGTAACGACGACGAGAGCCCGCTGGTACACCGTAATGGAAAACTGCTTGTCAACGATGGAGAGAATGGCCACCGCCAACGACCCCACGAGCGTTGCGATGAGCCCGAGGATAACCGGTTCCGCACCGTTGTTGAAGAGGAACACGAACGTGATGCCGAACACGACTCCGAACACGAAAAACGACGGCTCGATTTCGGTGGTGAAACGCCAAGTGCTGTCGATGGATTCGAGCGGCGCGCGCTCGTCGTTGCGGGGCGCATGGTGCGAAGCGTAGGAAATCAGGACGACGCTTATGACGATGAACACGATGGCGGACAGCGGCTGCATGAACGCAGGGGAAAACGCCGCCAACGAGAACAGCAAACCGCCCGCGAACAGCGACAACCCGGTGAAACGACTGTAGTAACTGGTCCGCAGGCGCGAATACACGTCCAACCACGAAAGCTGGATAGCAGCGGCGGCGGCTCCGGCTAGGAAATTCGCCGCGCACACGATGGGCAGCGGCACCATCAGCCCCAGATACATCGCAAGCGCGACAGTGGGCAGCAACGATGCGCAAACCGCTTCGGCAATCTTGCACGGAAGCGAGAACACGTTGAACGAAGAGCGTTTGGCCAGGGCGTTCAGGGCGAGATAGCCGATTGGCACTGCCGCGAACACGAAGAACTGCACGAAATCGCGCAGTTCCGTAGGCGCCTCGGGAGGAAATTCGCAGAACAGCCAGAAGAACACGATGAACATCCAGCTGAAGTACAGTGCGAACCCGCCGAGAGCAAGCAGCTCTGTAGATGAAAAAGAAACCGTCTGATCCTGAGCCTCGGATGCCATGAGCTGCCCCTATCGACTCTCCCCCCTCTGCCGACCAATGGCGCCAGGCGCCGTATCGACATTGCTGCATTGTAATCGATACGGGATTAATTTGCAGAGGCTTTTTTCGTCAGGCCATGCCCGGCGGCTTTATTCCGAAGCGCTCGAGGTTTGCCTCAAGCGAGTTCAGGCCCAAGTCGTCGCAGGCCTGCGCCGTACCGGGCGATGCCCCCGTCGTCTCGTCTGCCGCGGCCTGCCCATCGTGCCCGGATGCCGCCTGTTGCGGGTGGGCGGGCGGTGCTTCGCCGATTTGCTTGTCGAACGGTGCGTCCATATACGCTTCCCTTGGTTGTATGCGACGGTGCAGAAAGGGCCGTGCCGATTTGCGGCGCGGCCCTCGAATTGTACTACACGGACGCCTGCCGGCGTCGCGCGTTTGCCTACTTGCCTTCCGGCTTGGCGCCGCCGGCGGCTTCGGCAGCTCCGGCAGCTCCGGCAGCATCGCCCTTGGGCTTTGACGGCTTCATAAGCAGGCCGAACACGATGCCGATTGCGCCCACCGGCACGAAGAACATCATCATGATGTCGCTGTAGGACATGCCTGCAGCCGTGCCGTACTGGAACGCCCATGATGTCGGGATCTGCCCGAGGTACTGGCCGCAGGTCAGGAACGACAGGCCGAACGCAACGGCCGTCGCACCGCCCTTGAACACGTACGTCGGCACCATCGGGCGGCAGCAGCCGTTCAGGAACATGTTGCCGATGCAGAAGAACAGCGCGTACAAGGCGAAGATCGGCGTGTTCGCGCGGAACGACAGCAGCATGCAGACCGTGAGCGAGATGATGCCGAGCAGCGGGGCGATCCACTTGCGCTCGCGCGGCAGCTTGTCCATAATCCAGCCGCCGATGGGGCCGAGGATGCCACATGCGCACAGGATGCCGCCGACAAGGCCCGCAGGACCGGCTTCCCAGCCCATGCCGCCTGATGCAACGTCCATGGCAAGCCATGTCTTCAGGTACTGCGAGAACGCATAGTTCATGTAGTTGAAGATGGCGAACAGGATGATGAGCGACCACAGCTGGCGGCTCTTGAAGAACGGCAGCACCTCGCGCAGCTTCTTGCGCTCGGGAGACACGTCGGAGACTTCGTCGCCGCGCGGCTCGCGGAACACGAAGAAGAACACGACGCCGGCCACGGCCATGAGAATTATCCAGAGCCAGTTCAGCGTGACGATGTTGCCGCCGCACAGGTCGAGCACGTTGCCGCCCCACATGTTCACGGTGAAGATGCCGATCGGGGCCCACGTGGACCAAATGGCCATGGCGCGGCCGCGGGTGGCACCCGGGAACCAGATGGACACGCAGGTGGGCCCGGATACGATGGTGCAGGCAAGCGCCAGGCCGAACACGAAACGGCCGACCTGATAGCCCGTCCAGCTGCCGGTCAGGCAGAGCGTCGTTATGATAGCGCCGACGAGCGCGATGCACACGCCGATAATCGAAGACCACTTCGGGCCGATCTTCTGCACCAGGAAGGTGGTCGGGAACGCCATGATTATGGCGCCGATGGGCACCCAGCTCATGGAATTCCCCATGACCACGCCTATCGTGCGGCCGAGGTTCTGGCCGAACCAGGCACCGAGGGCCTCGCCCTGCAGCTCTGCCGGGCTGAAGCCGAACATCGCCTGGATATCCGGGTTGTTGAACAGGAACCACTTGGTGGCGGTACCGCCGGTCACACCGGGCATCCACTGCCATTCCCATACGAGCGTCACTGCTATGAACAGCGATGCGAACAAGCACGGCCATGCATAGGCCGGTGTCTTCTGAGGCGTACCTTCGTTAGGTTTAGCCATGATACTTTCCCCTTTTCTGGAACAATCGAGGACGCTGCGCATCGCCTCCCTCCATGCGAGTCGGGCGAAAACCAACCCGGAGCTTCATTGCAGGCGATGCGCAATACCCTCATTCAATATGCGGGAGAATCCGCTTCGGCGAACAAGGCGCCCGCCAGGGAGGCCGGGTGGATTCCCCGACCTCCCTTTCTCGCATTACAGCTTGAAGATGCGCTGGGCATTGCCGCCGAGGATAAGATCGCGGTCCTCGGGCGTTATGTCCAGGCTGTTGATGGTTTCGACGGAGCGGGCCAGCCACTCGTAGAACACCGGGAAGGACGAGCCCATCAGCACGTGGTCGGCGCCGCAGACCTTCACGGCGCACTCCAGCTGGTCCTTGCCCCAGCTCATGGGATGGCACGCGTCGAAGAAGATGTTGTTCTTCAGGAACTCGTCGTACTCGTCGCGGCCCACGTTGGAAGCCAGGCGGTTCATGGCCTCCTTCTTCTTGGTGGACTTGTGCGGGGCGAGCAGGTCCATCAGACCGAACCAGTTGCCACCGAGCATGGTGTGGATGAACTTCAGGTTCGGGTACTTGGCGAACATGCCGGAATACACCTCGCGGCCGACTGCCGTGGCCTGCACGGTGATACGGCCGAGCTCGCGGCGCAGAATCGTGTACTCCTGGAAGTTCTTGAAGGAGTTCTGGCCCGGAGTATGGTGGATGACAGCCGGCACGTTCAGGTCGTTCAGGGCCTTCATCATCGGGGCGAACAGCTCGTCGTCCAGGAACTTGTTGCCGTACGAGCAGGCGAACTGAACGCCGACCATGCCCAGCTCCTCGATACAGCGCTTCATCTCGGCGATGTCTTCGGGACGGCCATAGGGCGGCACGACCGCATTGGCCAGCAAGCGTCCTTCCGATTGCTTGCACATCTCGGCGGCCTGGTCGTTCACGATCTTGCACATTTCCAGGGGCAGCCATTCCTGCCATACGGGCATG
>DMNP01000120.1 GCA_003452695.1 Eggerthellaceae bacterium | reverse complement strand
CGGTCCCTTCGATGAGCGCCTTCTGCTCGTCGGTCAGCGCGTCGTAGGCGGCCTTGGCAGCAGCGGCGGCCTCCGCATTGTCGGCAGTTGCTTCGGTGGCAGTCGGCAGCGCGTCGATCTTGGCCTGAACGGCGGCTGCGGCGGCCTTGTCCAGCGCTGCCTTCACGGCGGCGTCGATGGCTGCCTGCTCGTCGGCTGCGGCCTGCTGCGCCTCGGCGGCGCCGAGCGCGGTGTTCAGCGCGTCCTTGACGCTCGCCAGGTCGGCCGCCGTGGCCGCGTCGTTCGCCAGCGCGGCCTCGGCCGCCTGGATGGCCTGGGCCAGGTCGGCCTTGGCCTCGTCGCTCGCGTCCACCACGTTGGCGGACTTGGCGGCCTGCAGGGCCTCGCCCAGCTCGCTCGCGGCGGCCTGCTTGGCGGCGGCCTGCTCGGCGGCCGCGGCCTTCGCGGCAGCATCAGCATCGGCCGCGGCCTTCACGTCGTTCATCTTCGCAACGTCGGTCCCTTCGATGAGCGCCTTCTGGTCGTCGGTCAGCGCGTCGTAGGCGGCCTTGGCCGCGGCGGCGGCCTCCGCGTTGTCTGCGGTCGCCTGGTCGGCGGCCGGCAGCGCGTCGATCAGTGCCTTTACCTCAGCAGCAGCAGCCTGATCGGCAGCGGCCTTGTCGACGGCCTCCTTCGTGCCGGGCTTGGCAGCGGCCTTAGCTGTCTCGAGCGCCTCTGCCAGAGCATCCTTGCTCGCATCCAGCTCTTCAACGTAGGTGGCTTCCTTTACGGCCTTCTTAGCAGCAGTGATGGCCTCGTCCAACGCCTGCTTCGCATCCACGGGCACCCAGAGCTGGGTTTCGGAAACGTCTGTGCCATCCGCGCTTGCAACGATGCGGTCAGCGTAGTCGGCAGCCATGTCGGCACGAAGATCGAGCACTTCCTTGTCAACAGCAGTTGCCAGCGGCTTCTGGATAACCGTGACCACGCACACGGGCGCCGTTATGGCGGTTACCTCGGCTCCGCCCACGACCTTGGTCTTGGCGGCCGTCACCACGTAGGTGCCCGGCTCGTCGAAGGAGATGGACGCCTTGCCCTCGGCGTCGGTGGTCGGGGCTCCCTCGGGCGCCGCGGCGCCGGCCACGTGCACGGCCGCGCCCTCGACGGGAGCCTTCACCATTTTGAAGCTCTCGTCGTAGGAGAAGTCGCTCAGCGTCAGCTCAAGCGGTTCACCAGTTTTAACGGTAGCTGTAGCCTTGTCGAACGCGGAGTAGTTCTCGGTGTCGGGGTACCAGCTCTCCAGGATGTACGCATCGATCGCGGCCCCGTCGGGAATTGCGTCGGTCACGCCCATGACCTCCGCGTCGCCGTAGTTCACCTGGTAGGCGAAGTTGCCGCTCGTGTCGCCCCACAGCTTGCTCAGGCCGAGGCCCCACTGAGTCATGGCCGTCGCATAGCCCTCGGCGGCGCCGCCCTCGTAGGCGGCCTCGTGGGCCGCGCGCAGAGCGTCGTCGATGGTGTAAGTTAGCTTGCCAGTAAGCTCGACGGGCAGCTGCGCGACCAGGTTGCCGTCCTTGCCCTGAACGAGCTCGCCGTACTTGCTGATGGAGACGGTAACGTTAGCTGTCACCGGCTCCTTGGCGGTAAGGGTAACCGTATACGTATCGGTCGAATCGAGCTCGCCGTCGCTCGCCTTGAACACGAACGTTGTCGTACCGAGCTCTTCGGGCGTGTAGCTGAATGCCGCCTCTGCCGAAACGGCTTCGGCTCCATCAACTGAAACCGTGTAGCTTAGTTCGTCATTGTCTGCGTCCGCAAAAATCGCGCCCAAATCTACTTCGTACGCTTGCCCTGTAGCCGTCTCAGCACCGACAGCCGCCTCGACGCCTTCGGCCAGCTGCGGACGGGCCTTCACGTTCACCTTGGTCAGCGTGAGAATCGGATTGAACGTGGACTCGCCGTCGTAGGCGGTAACCCAGTACTCGCCCGGCTCGGCGAGGTTCAACGCGACCTCGCCCTCGTCTGTCACGGCGCCCTCCACGGCGGTCAGCGCCCCGGTCCCGAGATCCACGGTGTAGAGCTGGGCACCATCGACTACGCTGGCCCTATCGCTGGCCGCCATCTCGGCGGCATCCTTGAACAACGAGGCATTCATAGCGAAGAATCCCTTGAGGACCAGATTCAGGTCTTCACCTGCCACGGCGTCGAATTCGCGGGCGTAGGCCCCGTCGGCGTCCGTGAACCAGGTGTAGGTGTCGCCGTAGTACTCGCTCTCGAAGAAGAAGAAATCTACGAGGTCCCCGTCCGCGACAGGCTGCGTGCAGACGGTCGTGCCATTGTAGTTGTCCTCGTCATACTTAGTGCCATCGTTCGGCAACGCGTTGTTGACGAAGAAGCCGCCGCTAAATGTAGTCGTCGAGAAATAACCGCTCGAAGTAATCGGCTCAATGCCGAACTGCTTGCTCGGCGACCCATAACGACCGATGACCAAATAATCCTCGGCGGTCTGCGGCGTAAAGTCCTCGGCGAACACCAGCTCGTGGGCTGCCACGAGCACGTCGAGTGCCGAGACGCCCTCTACCTTGTCGGAATAGCCGTAGTCCTCGGCCTTCCTGTTGGACACGTCTACGCCGAACTGCGGGGCATGCAGGTAGGCTCCGGTCATCTGCGACGTGAAGTCCACCTTGGCACTCGTCTCCTCACGCTGCGTGAGCTCCACGGTATAGGTATCGTTCGAAACGAGCTCATCGCTGTCTTTCGCCTTGAACACGAGCCTGGTTACACCCGTTTCGGGGGTCTTGAAGGAGTAGCTTTCGGCAGCTTCTTGCTCTGCTTCGCCGTTGACAGACACCGTGTACGTCAATGAATCGCTATCCTCATCAGCGAAGATTTCGGTAAGATCGAGCTCATAGTCGAGACCCGCAAACTGCTTAGCGCTAACCGCCGCCTCGACGCCTTCGGCCAAAGTCGGGCGCGCCAGAACGGTCACCTTGATGATGGAGCTAATGATGTCCGTGTAGGCGTCGCCCTGGATTGCCAGAATGTACGTGCCAGGCTTGGAGAACGATACCGTGGCAGCTCCGTCCTCATCGAAAGCTGCCGCTGGATCGAGCGCCGACGCAACGCCATCTTCACCAATGGAAACTATAGGAAGATCTTCGCATAAGCCCTCATCCACAAGTGCGTTACCCGAGCGACGGCTCTCATCGACTGCCTGGCCATACCAGCTGTACCAATAGCCCTTTGCGTTCAGGGTGAATTCCTCGCCGGTTTCAATCGTGGCTTCGTCCATGCGCTCGCCTGCATCGTCTGCGAACCAGGCATAGTAGTCCATGACGTAACTCGATGAGTATTCGAAGAACTCGACGAAGTCGCTATCGTTAAGCTGCGCTTCTAGGAAGGACAGGCCGTAATAATCCTGACCCTCATATGCGGCGCTCTGGCTCGTCGGTTTCGTCTTGTCTATAGGAGCTTCGCCATTCACGGCAAAGCCGCAGTTGGCGTTGCGCGTGCCGAAGAACCTCGTAAGGTAATCGTATTCGTTGATGGTGATGTAATCGTCGACCGTCTCAGGCGTAAAAGCCTCGCCGTACTTCTTCTTATGTGCTACAACGAGGGCGTCAAGGGCGGAAACCCCTTCGACTTTGTCGGCCAAGCCGTATTTTTCGGCTTCATCGTTCGTCACCTCAGCACCAAACTGCGGAGCAAACGCAAATGCATTCTTCAGCTCGACGGTATAATCAATCGTCACTTTCTGGACCTCGCGCTGCGAAAGAGTAACGGTGTAGGTTGCGCCCGCAGCAAACGGATCGCTAGCTGTGAAAACCAAGGTCTTTGTACCGGTCTCGGGTGTTGCAACGCTGTAGCTGGCTTCGGTTGCTACAGGGGCAGCGCCGTCGACAGACACGGTGTAGGTCATCGTATCGTCATCGGCGTCTACGAAGATTTTCTCCAGTTCGACCGTCCAGTCCAGGCCCACGAACTGCGTAGCCGTGGCGGATGATTCAACGCCCTCCGCAAGAGCAGGGGCCGTATTGGTGGCATTGAACGAAACCGTATTCAGCTCGCCCGTAAAATCGCCATCTTCGGTTGCCACTATCTTGGCATACACGGGGCCAACGGCGAACGGAGTTGGTGCCTCTTGTGTGAGCCCCTCATCGGTATAGTACGAAACCGTAGCCTGCGAGCTATCAAGCTCGAAGGCGTTGCCGTTATACTCGGCCGACACGAACGGCGTGCCTTTATGGGACACATCCGCAATCGAAATCGTCAGGCCCTCCGCATTAAGCGCAAGCTTCTCCGGCAGCGGCTCCCATGCAAGGGTGGCAGCACCCGGCGCGAACACACGCCCGTCTTGGAAGGCATCGCCAAGCTTCTCGGCGGTAATGTCCGCTGCGGAATCGACCTTGGTAACGCCAGGAGCATCAGCGTCGCTTACTGCCGCAGTTACCTTGGAACCATCCGGCACTATGTAGTAGCAATTGGTAAATGTACTGCTGGACGCATCGCCCCCAATCGCACCGATTTTCTTAGTGCCCCACGACCTGCCAGCGGTCGTATACGTAGAGGCGGCATAGCAATTGGACACAGTCGCAGTCGTAGAAGACGCACCGATAATGCCACCAATGCTATCGTACATCGTTCCGTACTCATGAACGGCATAGCACGAATCGATTGTTAAGCCCTCGGCTAGATTCTTGCCAACAATACCACCGAAGAATTCACCGTAGTTGTTTTGCTTCGAAGCAATGTCGCCCGTGCTGTACGATGCCTTTACGCTGCTGGTTCCGCCTTCGAGCACAGCGCCAACGACGCCGCCTGCTCCGGGCATGCCGTCATCCAGCTTGGTAAGGTTGATGTTGCTTCCGCAATTTTCAATCGTCGTGTTGCTAATAGCTGCAGCAATGCCGCCAATGTAAATCTTCTGAGCGTTTGCGTTTAGCTCACCGCTTACCGTGAAGCTCTTCAGTGTTGTGAGCTCCGAAATGTTGCCCACCTTGCCGAAGAGCCCTAGATAATCGCCATTGGTCGCAGCGGTCATGGAAAGCCCGCTTACCGCATGCGCCTGGCCGTCGAACGTGCCGACAAACGGATGGTCGGCATTGCCTATGGAAATCCAAGGCTTGCTGTTCAGGTCGATGTCGGCTGTCAGAACGGCGCTTACCGGCTCTTCGAACGCGCCAGCGTTTACTTGCTTGGCCAGCCAGGCAAGCTCATAGGGCGTGCCAATTTGATAGACGCCCTGCGCATCCGTCTCGGGCTCGTAGGAGTTTTCGCCATCCCATGCAACGGGCAGCTTCTCGAGCGTGGCGCCAATGGTGGTTCCCGTAGTCGTCACTTCCGCAATGTCGAACGTGTCAACTGCAGGCGTATAACCGCGCGCGCTAATGCCGTAAGCATAATCCGTGGCAGCAGGCAAGGAGTACGTTCCGTCGCTGTTGGCAGTCTGCACGGTACCCGCAGCATTCATGACTACTACTGTGTACGAGCCCGCTGCGAGAGCGGTGCCTTCCGAATCGCTTACGCTGAAGGTCACTGCTTGCTTGGGCGCCTCTTCAAACTCACCCAAGGATACCGTTACGTCCTCTGCAGCTACTTCAACAGTCGCAGACTTCGTTTTGTACCCAAACGCCTTGGCAGTGTACGTGTACTCTCCTTGAGCCGTTTCGACGATGTACGCCTCGAAAGCGTTATCGCCCTTGACGGCAGTGATGGAATCGCCTTCGCCCTTTGCAAGCGTAATTTCGGTGTCGTCGGGGAAGCTCGTTGCCGTGAACGTGACCTTTGCAGCATTCGGCGTCTTTTCCCACGTTAGCACCGGCACGCCATCGTTCACCCATGGTTTGGAGACGAAGCTTTCGCTCAGATCGGCTGCGTTAAGGCCGGCTGCAGAATCCAGCTTGCTCACACCAGTGGGATCGTCGGGTTGAGTGCCATAGCTCGAGCCGTTAACCGCAGCAGTGGTAAGCGAATCGCCAACAACGTAATAGCAGTTCTCGAAGGTGTAATTCGAAGCGCCATAACCAGCGAGAATGCCGGCATTACTTCCCTTCTTTCCAAACTTATGTAACGAATACGTGTTTTTCACAGTGGTCGTCGCGCCGGCGTTGCCGATAATCCCACCTGCATAGTGATACATCTTGTTGGTGAAACCAGCCGAATAGCACGAGTCGATAATCGTTCCAGCATTTGCATTGAAACCAACGATGCCACCCAGGTTCGAGCCATCGCCGCCGGACGACCCGCCGCCATCGATGAGCCCATCGAAGCAGCATGCAGTCACCGATGACGTTCCGCCAGAGGAGATCAGGCCGATTAACCCGCCAGCACCCTTGTTGGAATCCGGCGCATTAGAGATATCGACGGAGCTTCCGCAGTTCGAGACTGTGGTGTTCACCATCTCGCCGACGAGGCCGCCAAATGCATAATTGCCGGAAACGGTGAAAGCGCCGTCAACCGTGACGTTCTTGATCTCGCTCGCCGTCGTCGCGCTGCCCACGTTAGCAAATATGCCGTAGTTGCCAGTTGTCGTGATGCTGGCAATGTTTTGGATGCTATACCCCTGGCCGTCGAACGAACCAACGAACGGCTTATCCGCGGTGCCGATGGGAGTCCAAGGTTTGCTGTTCAGGTCGATGTCGGCTGTGAGGATCGCACTCACCGGAGCCGTCAGATTGCCAGCGTTCACTTCCTGGGCCAGCCAGGCCAGTTCGGCCGCATGGCCGATCTGGTAGACGTCATCTTGCTGAAGTGGCTCTGACTTGAGGTCGCCATCCCATGCAGCAGGAAGAACCTGCAGAGCGACCGTCTCGCTTACAGTAGCGCCATTTACGGTTATCGTGCCGCTCTTGGCAACATAACCGCGCGCAGAAACCGTATAGCTATACGTGCCATCGGGCAACGAGTAGCCAGCCTCTGTCGCGTATTCGCCTTCCATCACGGTGTCTTCCGCGTTCTTCACCACGATGGTCGGAGAATCGATTGGGTCGTTTTCTTCATCGACAACTGTGAAAGTAACGCTCTGCTTCGCAGATGCGGTAAATGCAGGGATGGTAACCGTCCGGGCTTGACTTTCCACGGTGAAATCGTCCGTCTGGGTGGTGTAACCGAACGCTTCTGCCGTGTAAGAATACGTGCCATTGGGGAGCAGCGCCGTATAGGTGTCGTCCCCCTGCGCAACAGGCGTTACGGTCTTTTCACCCACGGTCAACGTAAGATGAACGTTGTCCGGAACTGGATTGTCCGCGAATCCGAACGTCACCAGCGATGCGGCCGGCACGGTTTCCCAGCTGAGCGCCGGATAGCCGTCGTGGTAATTGGTCGGAGCCTGCTGCCATTTGTCGCCGAGCGTCGTGAACGCTGCAGGCAACGTGGCTGTTGTTAGCGGTTTGACCAGATCGGCATAGGTGGATGTAGCGTCATAGCTGTTCGAAAGGTTGCGGCCGATGGAAACGTCCGACGTGCCTTCCAGATAGAAAACGTTGGAGCAGGTCGGGTAGGTAGTGCTATCGCTTGCAACCTGCGCATAGGCGATGGAGCCATAGGAGCGGGTCGCGCCTGCAGGCGGAACCACAGTGCCCGCATTGTATGCGTTTGTAATGATGACAGCGGGATCGCCATACGTGCTCGACGACGTATTGCCGACGATGCCACCCGTGCCGTTGTCGTACTGATTGGCCGTGCCCGTATTGGTGATGGTGCCAAGGTTATAGCAGTCGGCCACCGTAACGGCATTGCCGTAACCGACGATACCGCCAACACGCGTCTTTCCGGTGATGGCGCCGTCATTGTAGGACTGCGAAACCTTCGAAGCAGTCGTAGCATAGCCGAAAATGCCACCTGCGCCCGAAGAGTAATTCGAGCCCACTGTCTGCGAAACGGCAGCATGGTTTGCAACCCGAGAGACTTCCACGTTGTTGGCGTATGCCACGATGCCAGCGGCAAACAGCGAGCCAGATATCGAACCTGCTACCTCGAGGTCGTGAATCTTCGCGCCATTTGCATAGCCAACAAGACCAGCGTAGTCCTGATCGGCAATCGTGAGGTTGTTAATCGTATGGCCGCCGCCATCGATTTCGCCCTTGAACTGCGTCTTATTCGCATCGCCGATAGGGCTAAATGTCTTCCCCGCCATATCGATGTCTGCCGTTAGCGTAACCGTGCGATTCTCGAAATTGTCACCATCGTTTACTTGCGCTGCGAGTGCAATCAGCTCGTCAGCGGTGCCGATAGTCTTGCCGCTGACTTCGAGATCAACGCTTTCACTTGCGTTGGCCTTTTTGTCCAGCTGATAGGTGTTGGTCACGGTAACCGTAATAGCATTCGCGCCAAGTGCGTAGGTGTTAATGGGCTCGAGAATGGTCGCGATCCCCTCTGCGTTTACACCCGCAACGTTTTCCACATCTTCAATCGTGGCGTCGGGGGCCGTCTGCACAATTTTGTACGAAATTTCGCCATCCGTGTAGGTGAGACCGTCAATCGTTGCATACAGATAGACGGAATCCGCCTGCGCAGCAGAAGTAATCGCCGTCGCATCTGCCGGATTCTCGACATCTGCTCCGCTTATGAGCTTCGTGGTAACGTTCGGAATAGAAGCGTCATTGTTGTCCTGAACGTTCACGACGGCCACTTCGGAAGTTGTCGTTGGCGTAAGAGCCTCGATCGCGCCTTCCGGTGTGAAGGTGTTCGTTACGATGCAGTAGTAGTCAGTGACGCCAACTTCAGACACATTTGGCATATAGCTTGCTGACGTGGCGTTTTCAATAGCAGTTGCCGTGGATACATCCGCATCGTGCTCGCAGGAGTACCACTGATACGACAGCGTGCCGTTCGAGCCAGTCATGCCGGATTCTGGCAGCGCGGCTTCCACCGTTAGGGCCTGTCCGCTTGCGCCCTGGGTTAGCTTGAAGCCCTGTGGCTGGGTCGTTATCGTCGGATTGCCAGCCTGCTCCCAATAGAGCAGCGGGTAATCAGCGCCAGTCTGGAAGTACCCCTTGCCGGCCTCGTATTCAGTATTGTTGAGAGCGGCGAGAGTTTCGGCGCTCTTCAACGTCGCTGCGTCTACGGCAGTTGCGGTCTGGAACGAATAGCTAGTACCGCCGATTGCGCGGTCAGTCTGTTCAACAGCCGGATCGCTGTACGTATTGAACATATTGTGGGAAAGGTAGTAATTGTCGGAGTTGTCGTACCAATGGTTGTTCGTAAAGCCGACCATGGCACCATAGTTAGTTGACGTGCCATCGTACTTGTAGCTTAGCTTCCCGAAGTTAAAGCAGCTCTTAATCGGGTATGCTGCGGTAGAGTTCGCAACAAAACCCGCCACGCATCTCTCTCTGCCAAGATTGTAGTTGTTGGCATCGAGCGAAATATCGCCTGCGTTATAGCACGCTGTAATCGAAGAGCCAGCAAGTCCTCCCTCGCCCACAAAACCGCCGACACGCGCCGCAGTGCTCGTTATCGAAATGTCGCCTTTGTTGTAGCAGCCTTTTATGCTGAAATTAAGCGAACTGCTGCGGCCTATAAAACCACCGACGTATTTCCCGTATCCGGTAATGGAAACCTCGCTGCCTACATTTTCAATAGCGAGCGTCGAAGCAGTTCCTTGGGCAACAACTCCCGAAAGATAGACATCGCCTGAAGTAATCGTCGTGCCCGTATTGATATCGCCTTTAACGACGAAATCCTTCAATGTGCCCTGCGCTGCACCAAAGAGGCCAAAGGTCATCGCCGAAGGCAGGCTTTCAGGCCTACCCGTAATGGTCATACTCAAAATCGTATGCCCATCGCCATCGAACGTACCCTTGAATGATTTCGCATCGCGTGCCGTATTGTTAGTGTTGTATCCAATCGGCGTCCAATTCGCGATACCGCTCAGGTCAATGTCAGTCCCGAGCTTGAAGTACGTGTCGGCGTACGCGGTGCCGCTATTCACGTCCGTCGCCAGCTTCTGCAGGCCAGCAGCGTCCGAAATCACGTACGGATCCGTCTCGGAGCCCGTACCCGTCCATTCGCCTTCGGCTTGCGTCTGCAGGTCGATGCCGGTCGTAACGAGCGTCTGGCCGGTTTGGGAGGTATCACCTCCTCCGCCGGTGTTCGCCGGAGCGGCCCAGGCCCCAGCCGGCGTTAAGCCCAACACGAGGACGACCGACAACAAGGTCGTCATAACGCGTTGGAATGGAGATCGCTTCGATGCGTCCATGGCCCCATCCTTTCCTTCTGTTCGTCCTCGCCGCAGGTGCAGACAGCCTGCCCTGCGGCGTAAAACCCCTTGTCATTCGTGCACGGCCAACAAAAAACGGGGCCGCAGCGGAATGGCTTCCGCTGCGGCCCCGTTATTCGCCGCCAGTACACGGGCACGCGTGCTCGCGCATGCTCCATGCGCGCAACGCATTCGCGCTGCGCAATTCAGCACACTTCCCTTGAAGGTCTTCTGGCTTGCGCTTCTGGAACGCGCTTCCCGCATGCCGCTTCGGGCTGCGGTCCGCTCACGGACCCGGCCCCAAGCGACCGCCGGGCAGCTCGTCCCACGCACGCATGCGCGGCCTTCCCAGGGTTCCCATCCCCAGTGACCGGCTTTCGCCGACGCGCATGCGGCATTCCGCGCTTACAGCGGCGGGCACCGCCCCGGATTCGCACCGGGTTCCCTTGTTCATCCCGACGGGCAGAGCGCATCGCGCGCGCAAAACCGCCGGGCCGCAAAGGAAGCTCTGGCATAGTTCGCCAAATGCTTATCCGCGATGGTACCGCCCATTTCTCCGGGCTGTCAACACGTTTTCATCACAAACTTGGCTAAAGGGCCCTGAACGAGAGAACGAGAAACGTCAGGGCAATTTCCTGATAATCATGCGCTGTGGGACACAGTCGATGCTAATCGCATCGCCCAAGATGCAAATCCACGCCTTCAGGCTGCTTCAGTCGCGCAGCGTGTTTATGGGAGCAACGAGCACGCCATCGGGCCGCCAATAACGCGGTCCCGATGCGGTTAGAACCATGAGGAAGCTCGGCGTTGGCAGATCCGTCTTGTCGCTTATCTTCCGCTCGAGCCGTTTAAGGGATGCGGCTCCATCCTCTATAAGCCGCTCGCCGCCGAGCTTTATCTCCACAGCTGCCCAACGGCCATCTTCGAGATGGATAACCGCATCGCATTCGAGTCCCGCGTTATCGCGATAATGGGATACGTCGCCGCCATGGGCCCCAACATAGGCCGTCAAATCGCGCACGGCAAGATCCTCGAAGAACAACCCGAACGACTCGAGGTCGGCTATAAGATCCGCTGGGGAAATACCCAGCGACCGACAAGCGATAGACGTGTCGAAGAAGTGTCTGGTCGGAGTAGACCGAATGGAGGTTTTCGACCGAATGGCGGGATTCCAGGCGCTCATATCATACAGCACGAAAATATCGCGCAGCGCTTCCGCATAGCCTTCGAAAGTCTTGCGGTCCATCGTGCGCTCGTTCGATTGGCGCACGTCCGCCAGAATGGTTTCAATCGACGCCTCGGTCGAGATGTTGCGCGCATAGCTGCGCACGATCATCTTCATTATCTCCGGCCGTTTGTTCCTGAAGCGCTCGTTGTCGCAATCCTCGAATACGAAAAGGCTGTTGTAATAGTTGCGAGTTACATCCAGCGCCACATCGCGGCCCACCTGCTGCGCCAAAACGGAGATAGGCCAACCGCCTCGGCATACGAGATACGCCGCATCTTCTATGGAAAAGCCTTCGTTCTGATCGTAGCCGTCTGGTCGCCAACCGTCGAAAAGCGCCCCAAGCGAAAGCGATCCATCGGATTCCCCCGATTCGAACAGCGTCATCGGCCTCATAACGACGGGAGTGATGCGCCCCGCCCCGGAATGGTGGATTTCGGTCTTCTCGGCAGGAGTGGAACTTCCGGTAAGAAGGAACTTCCCGAACCGATAATCGGCGTCCAGGTCGTCCTTTATCCGATTCCAGATATCGGGAACGGTCTGCCATTCGTCTATGAGCCGGGGAGTCTCGCCTGCTAGCGCGCTCTTAGGGTCTAGCTTCGCAAGCGCTATCGCCTGCTTCGTGTTCAGCTTCACAAAGCTCTTTTGGAACCGCATGCAAGTGGTCGTCTTGCCGCAGAACTTCGGGCCCGCCACAAGAACAGCCCCCGACGAACGCAGCTTGCGCTCGATGACAGAATCCATCAGTCGCTCGTAGTACATCCCATCCCCCTAGGAATCAAAGAGCTCCGCAATAATGCAAATATGTATTCCTAAATTTTTCAGAGTTATTTTCCCTTGTATTTCAATCCTAATCTTGCGGAGGCTAATCGTCAACCAGGGCGGGATGAAGGCATCGCCGGACATAAGTCAGCAGTTACTGCCCATGGCTTGGCCAGGAGTTGCGCCGTTTCTAGGCAAATTGGATTCGACCCGTCGCCGCCAATCTTGGAACAGGTCGGATAGCCCGACCTTCCTTGCAATGGAGCCGTCATGCGCGCCCTGGGCCTGTACTTGGCTGACGACCCGCCGTCGCTGATCGCCCAGATTCTCGGCCACAAGGACATAGCCACGACGCCTGAATCTGCGCCTTCGCCAACAATGGCGCAATGGAGCGGACCGTGCGCGCCGCCTAGCCCGTCATCTCGAATAGCGTGTATACGGAATTGCAATCCCGTTATTGGTAACGCTGGCGGCCTTCGGGATACTGCACAAGTATATGCTGCTGCTGACGCACCAACCCGGCATAGCCTTTGGGTATGGAGATAGTCTTGTACTTGTATTTGCGCCACCCGTAGGATTCATTGTTTTTCATACTTGCAATCTGCCCGGCAGCGTTGAAAGTGTATTGGTACTTTATAGTTGGTCCGTTCGTGATTTCGCAAGCGACAAGGCCTTTCTTGTTGTACTTGATCCTGGACAAATCGTTCCTTAAATTAGCCGTCACATCTTTCTGCACCTCCTTCACGACGCGGCCCTTTCTGTCGTAGGTATAGGTGCGAACAAGCTTGCTGCCGTTGTTGCTATCGGTGTAGACGACCTTCGAGGCGCGTCCCTTCTTATCATACGAATAAAGCCTGATGTAGGAGATGCTCGAGGACTTCTTGCTCCCGACGCTTTTCACAATGCGCCCTTTCTTGTCGTAGTGAAGCTTTGTGGTCATGGCTTGCTCGGGACTCGAATAGATCGTCTGCATGTCCGTATACGATTTAAGGCGCTTGCCGGCATACCTGTAAGTGGTCTTCGTGTACGGTCGGATGACCTGCGTCAACAGCCCGTTTGCGTTGTAGTGGTACTTCATTTTGCCGATGGAGGTTACCACCTTCATCTTCACTTTGCCCTTCGAGGATGCCTGGGCATTCAGGCTGGAGGCCGAGAGAACTTCTGCCCTAAGCGCAGAACCTGACCTCGAGGGCGTGCATCCGTTTTCGGCCGCATGGGCCATGCTTGGCACCAGCGAGCACAACAGCAGTATGCCGACGGTCCAAGCCGTAACCATCAGGGTCCGAGTTGCAAATGTTCTCATATCCGCTCTCCTTACGTTTTCCATCATCCAAGCCGGACTGCTCGCCACGTTCCATTTTGATTTCGGCAATGGTAGCATGGGTTGGTTCCTGCCTTATTTGCGCAACATCCGATTTGCGGATACGTCCAGCCCCAGCCCGCCTAGCACCAAATCCGTCCGCATCGATAAATCCGCTTGCTGATGCATGCTCCCACTACTAGGAACTCGCTGCGCAGTTCCAGAATCGTCCGCTTAATGCTCCTTCGACGCATTCCGCGCAGCCGCCTCCTTTTCCGACGAATACTACACTGTCTGCAAGATTTGCCGCAGATAAGAGCAGAAACCGCCCGGCCGCAAAAACCGACCGGGCCGGTTTTTGCGGCCCTAGTCGGGCGGCGTGCAGCGGGCGTCAGGCAGCGCGGTACAGGAATCAGAACATGAGGCGCGCGTCCTTCACGTACCCGTTCTTAACCTCTATCTGCACCTCGGCCCACATTCCATAGGGCTTCGTACTCGCGGCTTTGGCGAAGGCGGCCCTGCTCATCCTGAACTGCGAGCTGTAGCGATGCGGACCATCGCAGTATTCGCCGATGAAGCTGTTGGGCCTCAGCCTGAAAACGTTCTGCTTGTAGGGAGACTTGGTATATCGCCCGCCATTCATGTTGTAGTAATCGACCTTGCTCGTGACAATAAGCTTGTTGCCGACAAACCGCACCTTCGCCTTTCCGTTCAATCCCGACAAGAACATGGCCCATTTCGATTTCCAGACGCGCTTCGATTCGAGCTTTTTCGCCCTCGACCACGAGCCCCAAACCTTCTTGCCGTCCGACATCCTGTACGCGCGCGCCTTCACGTAATAGGCCGCGCCTTTCTTCAGGCCCTTGAACGTGCACCGTTTGCTGGCCAGCACCTTCGTCTTTACACCCGAGGTGAATTTGGCGTTCCGGGCAATCTTGTATTCGTAGCCCTTGGCCACCTTCGAGCCAGATGCCTTTACGGTTAGCACCCGGTTGGATGATAAACGCTTCGCTTTCACCTTGGCCTTTGCGGGCTTCGAAACAGATCCGGCCTGGGGTTGCAAAGAGTATGCCATCAGACCCTGGCCCCCTGCCTGCATCGAATCAGTTGCACTTCCTTGAACAGTTGCCTGCCCCGCATCGGTAACTGCATAAGCCTGACCGGCCCCCAAGCCAGCGGCAATCCCCAAGACGAGCAGCCAGCTTACCAGCAAATTGGCGCAAATCGTTGCCTTGCCTTTCGTTGCGTTCATTTCCGTCTACCTCCGCCCTCGTCCTCGCCGTTGCGCTTCGTTGCTTTTCCGGTTTCATAAATCTCGCAAACGTCTCGACCGACTTCGCTACAAGGAAATGCTGCCATGACATTGAGCCATGCTGTTGCGCAACAATCGCTCGATTCCAGCAGGCTTGCGCCCGCCTTCGTAGCAGCGGGGTCTCGCCAGCGCCGCGAAGGCCGCTCAGGAGATAGCCGCGCATGGCGGCGCAGGAACTCTCCGCTTTCGGTCGTGCGCCTGTGGCCTGCGGGACGCCATCTTGATATAAGCGAAAGCGATCTGCCTGACCATGGAAGCTTTCGAGAATCGCCGTTTGCTCTGGGATTATTGCACTACTTTTATACCTGTGGGCCGCATGGGGAGTCCAGAAATGCCAATTGATGCGAAAACGCAGCTCGCTGAACTGGAATATCGTATCTGCAAATAATTATTTTCGAATCCCCATTCTAAGCATAAGCGCAGGCTTTGAACGACGCTCTCGCAAGATGAGGATTCAAATTATTATTCTCTGGCTCTTTTAGACGTGGGGGTGGGGCACCGACTGCCGGCGTACGAATGCTCGGAGGCGACGCAACCCCCTCACCATCAAAAGGAGGGCGCGGAACGGTTCGGCAGCGGATGAATGGGGCGGCAGGCAGATTAAGCAGCGTCTAGCGCGGAAATCGCCCCGATTTGTCCCAAAAGCCGAGTTTTGTATGTAGAACGACACGAAGATGGGCACCAAATCGCGCCTCATCGCGGTGGCTGCGAGCATTTGGCCAGGTCGCGTTATTGCCAGGCGCCCAAGAACAACCGATTGCACATACAAAACTCGGCTTTTGGGACAAATCGGGGCGATTCCCGTGCGAGCGACGGCAATTCGAGAGCCGCAATGGCCAGCTTGCTTCGCCGCAAGCGCTCATCGCTCGGTTCGCTTTGGGGATTAGGCCCCGACGGCGTCAATCGATGCTTGCTTAGGCAATCATCGATTTATGCTGTCGAGGCCAGGCCGCGCATGGCGAGCACGATTCGCGTGAAAATCGAATGCGCCCATTGGCATGGACAAACGCGGCTTGAACGCGAAGCGTGCCGCCACGCACGGCCTGGGCCGGCATGATAAACCGGCGCTTACTTAAGATATAGGAAGAGCCCGGGATGCGGGAAGAGTTCGGGCGCGTGCTGGACCTCGTCTATCATGACGGAAGGTTGGTGCAATTGCGGGAAAAGTTCGCGCAAAAACCGACCTTGGTCGGTTTTTGCGCGGCCGGCGGGGGCGGCGCGGCCGGCGGGGGCAGCGGGGCTAGCGGGGCTTGGGGGATTTGGCGCCGGCGTCCAGGGCGTTGGCAAGCACTTGCATGCGCTCTTCGATTTCCTCGATGGTCTTGGCGCACTGCAGCAGCTCGGCGGCTACGTCCAGGCCCTTGGTTTCCGCAATGGCCTTGTACTTCAGGTCGTGTTCCAGCGATGCCCAATAGTCCATGGCAATGGTGCGGATCTGCACTTCCACGGGCACCATTTCCTTGCTGTCCATGAAGTACACGGGAATACGCACGATGGCGTGCAGGCTGCGATAGCCGTTGGGCTTGGGGTTCTCGATATAGTTCTTTATGCGCACGATTTCCAGGTCGTCCTGGCGGCGCAGCAGGCCCATCAGGCTTTTCACATCGTTCTTGTACGAGCAGATAACGCGCACGCCAGCCACGTCCATCAGGTATTCTTCGAGGTTTGCGATGGTCGGCTCCTTGCCGTAGCGCAGCAGCTTGTCGTAGATGCTCATCGGCGATTTAATGCGCGATTCTATGTGATGAATGGGGTTGCGCTTGCGGCGGATGGAAAGGTCGCGGTCCAGAATTTCGAAACGTACGGCCATTTCGCGCATGGCTGCCTCGTATTTCTGCAGGATGGTGTGCATGTCGGCCGTGAATTCCTCGTAGCGGTCCAGCGCATCGGCATCCAGCAGCAGCTCTTGGGTAGAGCCTTTCACCAGGGTGTCGGCGCTCGGGACGATCTTCCAGGCGGCGGTGCGCACCACGCCAGTGGGGGTTACGCGAATGCCGCTTTCGGCGGTCGAGGGCTGGGGACTGGCTGCCTTGGACATCTACTCTTCCTCCTTGGCCTGTTGCCACAAGCGTTCCATCTCGTCGGTGGACAGTTCCTCGACGCTGGTTGCGCGGTCGCGCGCGGCGCGTTCCATGGCCGCCCAGCGGCGGCGGAACTTGGCGTTGGACGCGCGCAGGGCGCTTTCAGCGTCGATGCCCATTTTGCGCGCAACGTTTACCAGCGCGAAGAGCAGGTCGCCAAATTCCATTTCGACTGCATTAACGAGGGCGTCGGGGTTCGTGGGAGCGAGGGTTGTTGCGGGCGAGCCAGCGGTGCTCGCGCGGGCGGCGCCCGCGGGGACGGCGCCCGCGGGGGCGATGGTGCCCGTGTGGGCGTCGGTGCCTGCGGGGGCGATGGTGCCCGCGGAGGTGGAGCCGGGAGTCGATGCTGCGTTGGAGCTGATGGAGACCGGCGCGCTTGCTTCGGCAGCGGCAACTTCGCCGTCGGCGCTCTTCAGCACCTTTCCATCGGGAGTCTTGGGGGCGGCAGCGTACGCCTCTTCCAGCTCGGCGCGTTCTTCGGCCACCTTTTCCCACACGTCGGCCAGGGCTTCCCATTCGAAACCGGCCGCCACGGCGCGCCGCGAAATCTTCTGGGCCTGCAACAGGGCCGGAAAGTGGGTCGGCACGTCGTCGAGCAAGCTGGGCAGCGAATCGGAGCCATCCGAAACCGCGTCGGCAGCCGAACCCCCTGCCGCATCCCCGCCAGCCACGCCCATCGGGCCAGCACCCGCGCCTTCCTCGGTTGCAACACGCGCCCGCTCGGCAGCGCGTGCGGCCTTCGCTTCCTTTTCGGCCAGCTTCACCTGCTCCCACAGGTCGGCCACCTCGTTCGCGTTTTCAGCACGCACGTCGCCGAACACGTGGGGGTGACGACGGACCATCTTCTCGTTTATATCCGCGCACACGTCGTCTATGGTGAACTCACCTGCGTCGGCGGCAATCTGGCTGTGCAGCACGACCTGCAGCAGCACATCTCCCAGCTCTTCGCGCAGGTGTTCGGCATCGCCCGCCTGAATGGCGTCCAGCGCCTCGTAGGCCTCTTCGATCATGTAATCGCCAATGGACGCGTGCGTCTGGGCGCGGTTCCACGGGCAGCCGCCATCGGGCGACCTCAGCTTGGCCACGGTTTCCACGAAGTTGTCGAATGCGGGATGGTCATGTTCGGCCATCGGGGCTTCCTTTCACGGTCGTTCCACGGAAATCCAATCGGGCGAGAATTGTATCATCCAAAACAGATGCCAAAGAGGATAGTCCCGCTTAGCATCCTCTGGTCGCGCTGTTCGTAACACGCCTTTCTCTTGCTCGACCGTCCGGCGAGCTGGGGCAAGGGGACGTTCGCTTGGATTCGGCTTCGCTTTTGTGTTTAACGGGATTTAGGTCCAAAGGACTATCGTAACGTTGCCGACAAAGGTTTCAAGCCAGCGCGGGGGCAAACTCGCGCGTGCCCGGCCTCGCTGAAAACGAGCCACCGGCTTGTTTTTCGGGCGCTCGGCCCCTGCGGAATCGTTTGCACCCACTTGCCCCAGCCCGCCGGGCTGCATAGGCTCGTCCGCTGATGTACAGATGCCCGCTGCTCCCTTGCCCCAGCATGCCGGGCTGCATAGAGCGTAACGCCCCTCGCAGTGTGGTACAGTCTAGTTTTGTTTAAGCCGAGGGATGGGAGGCCGATTATGCGCGAACGGAAGAACGTGGTGCTGCTGTTTTCGAAGGTGCCGGAAACGGGGCTGGTGAAGACACGGCTTTCGGTGCTGAAGGACGGCATGTTCCCACCCGAGACGGCGGCGCACCTGTACCACTGCATGCTGTTCGATGTGGTCGAGATTATCTGCGCAGCGCTGGCCGATTTGGAGGCACGGGCAGACGCGGACGCGGCGGGAGCGAGCGCGGGCGCGGG
Source organism: Eggerthellaceae bacterium (assembly GCA_003452695.1). Taxonomy (GTDB): domain Bacteria; phylum Actinomycetota; class Coriobacteriia; order Coriobacteriales; family Eggerthellaceae; genus UBA9715. The sequence continues at coordinate 958 of DMNP01000120.1, read as the reverse complement.
CGCGGCGGGCGCGGGTGCGGGCGCGGCGGGCGCGACGGGCGCGGGTGCGGGCGCGGCGGACGCGACGGGCGCGGGTGCGGGCGCGGCGGGCGCGGGTGCGGGCGCGGCGGGCGCGACGGGCGCGGGTGCGGGCGCGGCGGGCGCGACGGGCGCGGGTGCGGGCGCGGCGGGCGCGGGCGTGAAAGATACTTATGAACTGGTTATTTCGACGACGCCGGCCTCCAACGTGGAAGTGATGCGCAAGCTCTTCGAAGACGCAGGCGAATGGCCTCGGCCCATAACGTTCATCGCCGACGAGGGAGCCGACTTCGACGAGCATTACAACCACGCCTTCCAGCAATGCTGGGATCGAGGGGCCGACTGCATCCTTTCCATGGGGGCCGACATGCCGGCGCTGACCAAGGCCGACGTGCGGTTCGGCTTCGAGCAGCTGCACCGCCTGTGCAACATGCCGGACGGCGGCATCGTGCTCGCACCCGACCAGGAGATGGGCGTTTCGGTTATCGGATGGACGCGCGAAACCGACTTTTCGCACACGGGCGTGTTCTACAACCGCGAAGGCCTGACCGTGCTGCCGGCCTACATTCACAAGGCGAGCAACGCGGGATTGCCGGCGCTCTGGCTACCGCCGATTCCCGACGTGGACACCATGGCCGACTTCTTCCACAACGTAACGCTCGTGCATGCGCTTGCCTACTGCGCGGGCTCCGACGACATCTGCCCGCCATGGCGCACAGCCAAGGCCTTCGCCGAGCTGGGCTTCCGCGAAGTACGCGTGGCGCCGAACGACCTGCGCGACCCGCGCAACCACATCGACACGCCACAGCAGTAGCGGCGGCGGAGGCAATAGCCAACAAGGGAGCAGCCGCATCCCTTCTGTCACCCTCCCCAAACCGCGCATTTCGTGCAATTTGATGCAGAATTGCCGTGCACGTGCATCAGATTGCATGAAATGCGC
>DMNP01000319.1:78159-80437 GCA_003452695.1 Eggerthellaceae bacterium | reverse complement strand
TCCTGGTTGTCGGCGTCGTCCCAGACCTTATGCACGGTCGCGGAAGTCTCGGCGGGACCGTGCGCATTGGTAAGCGTGGTCACCAGGCCCTCGGTGGCCGTGTTGGCCAGCGTATAGCCAGGCGCGCCCGATTCGGACCAGGTGTAGGTTATGGGCTGGCCGTTCGCGAAGGCGGGCAGGTGCTCGACCGTCGCGGACCAGTTGTTTGCCTCGTTCAGGGTTACCTGCGGGTCCTCGGTCGTCTCGATGCCGTCCTGCAACGCCACGACGAGCGATGCCGGGCGGACGCCGTCCTGGTCGTTCGCGTCGTCCCAGACCTTGCGGACGGAAGTGGCGGTTTCGTAGGCAACGTGCGTGTTCGTGAACGTGGTTACCGTGCCGTTCACGGAGGTGTCGGTCAGCGCATAGCCTTCGGGCAAGGCCTCTTCGCCCTCGGTCCAGGTGTAGTCGATTTTCTGGCCCTCTTCGTACATGGGCAGATGCTCGACGGTGGCGGTCCAGTTGTTCGCCGCGCTGAGCGTGACGGCGGTGCCGTTCGAGAGCATTACGTCCAGCGACGCGGGACGGATGCCGTCCTGGTTGTTCTGATCGTTCCAGACCTTCTTCACGGTGGCGCTGGTTTCCTCGGTGTTGTAGGAGTTGGTGAGCGTGGTCACCGTGCCGTTGGCTGAAGTGCCCGTGAGCTCGTAGCCTTCGGGCATGCTTCCCTCGGTCCACGTGTAGGAAACGAGCTGGCCGCCCGCGTACTTGGGCAGGTTCTCGACGGTGGCCTCCCAGTTGTTCGCCTCGTTAAGCGTGACGGTGGTGCCATTCGAGAGCACAACGTCCAACGAAGCCGGGCGCTTGCCGTCTTGGTTGTTGGAGTCGTTCCAAACCTTCTTCACGGTGGCCTGCGTCAGCTCTGCGGCATGGGTGTTGGTCAGCGTGGTCAGCGTGCCTTCTCTCTCGCTGCCGGTCAGCGTGTAGCCAGGAATGTCGCCCTCGACCCAGGTGTAGGAGATTTCCTTGCCGGCCTCGTACTTCGGCAGGTCGCCGATAGTGGCCGACCAGTCGTTTCCGGCGTTCAGCTCGACCGCGCGCACGATGGCGTCGCCCGCCTTCAGGCTGACCGTAAGGGCAGCCGGACGCATGCCATCCTGATTCTCGGCGTCGTTCCAGACCTTCCGCACCGACGCTTCGGTGGTCTCGGTGGTGTAGGAATTGGTCAGCGTGGTCACCGTGCCGACAGAGGCATTGCCGGTAAGCGAGTAGCCCGCGGGCAGTGCTTCCGCGTTTTCCGCCCAGGCATAGGAGATTTCCTGGCCGGCCGCGTACTTCGGCAGGTCCTTCACCGTGGCTTTCCAGTTGTTGCCGGCATCAAGGCTGACCGACTGCACCTTTTCGCCGTTTGCCAGCAGGTCGACGGCCAAGGTCGTCGGGCGCTTGCCGTCCTGGTTGTCGGAGTCGGCCCAGACCTTTTCGACGGATGCTTCGGTCGTTTCGGCGGTGTAGGAATTCGTGAGCGTCGTGATGGAGCCTTCCTTCGCCGTGTTCGTCAGGCTGTAGCCTTGCGGAAGGGCAGCCACGTCCTCGGTCCAGGTGTACTCGATCTCGGTGCCGTTGTCGTACTTGGGCAGGTGCTCGACGGTGGCCTCCCAGTCGTTCTGCTCGTTCAGGGTGACCGTCGTGCCGTTGGAAAGCGCAACCACGAGCTCGGCCGGGCGCTTGCCGTCCTGGTTCTCGGAGTCGTCCCAGACCTTCTTCACGGTGGCGCTGGTCTCCTCGGTTTCGTAGGAGTTCGTGAGCGTGGTCACGGTTCCTTCCTTGGATGAGCCGGACAGCGTGTAGCCCTCGGGCATCTCGCCCTCGGTCCAGGTGTATTCGATTTCCTGGCCGTCGGCGTACTTGGGCAGGTGCTCGACGGTGGCCTCCCAGTCGTTCTGCTCGTTCAGGGTGACCGTCGTGCCGTTGGAAAGCGTGACGTCCAGCGACGCCGGGCGCTTGCCGTCCTGGTTGTCGGAGTCGTCCCAGACCTTCTTCACCGTGGCGCTGGTCTCCTCGGTTTCGTAGGAGTTCGTGAGCGTGGTGATGGCGCCGTTCACGGACGTGTCGGACAGCTCGTAGCCCTCGGGCAGGCCCGCCTCGTCCTCGGTCCAGGTGTAGGCGATTTCCTGGCCGTCAGCATATTTTGGCAGGCCGTCGATGGTGGCCTCCCAGCTGTTGGCCTCGTTCAGCACGACCGCCTGGCCATTGGAGAGGGTAACCGTCAAGGTTGCCGGGCGCTTGCCGTCCTGGTTGT